>JALSHW010000304.1 GCA_026982035.1 Phycisphaerales bacterium
GACGATCGTGATTATCAATCAGAAGGGTGGATGTGGAAAAACCACCAGTTCCATCAACTTGGCCGCGGGCTTTGCCTCGCGTGGATGTCGGACACTTTTGGTGGATATGGATCCTCAATCGCATTGTGCCGCTGGGCTCGGGGTGCCCGAAGAGAAGTTGGATCAAACGATCTACGACGCCCTGCGGGCCGATCCTCAAGCCAAACTTAACCGGGACCGGCTGGTCTGGCATGTTTCAAAAAATTTGGATTTGATCCCCAGCCACATGATGCTGGCGGGGTTGGAATCTTCGCGTGGCGGGCTCATGGGTCAGCCGGACAAAGAACTTCGTTTGCGGTCGGTGATTGATCGCATTTCGCGGGTGGCTCAGGACGCCGACGAAACCGGGCAGGTGGTGCGTCGGTACGATGTGTGTTTGATTGATTGTTCACCTTCGATTGGGTTGTTGTCCTACAACGCGATTGCTGCTGGGCGTGAGGTCATTATTCCGGTGGAGACGAGTTTCTTCTCGCTCAAAGGGGCCGCCAAGCAGGTCCAGACGGTGCGGTCGATCGCTCGACGGGCGGGCATGCGGCTCAATCCACGAGTGCTGGCCACCATGCACGATCCGACCCAGCCCTTGGCGCGTGATCTGCTTGACGACTTGCGTGATCGATTCGGATCGGCGTTGATTCCGCTGGTGATTCGGTACGACCAAACGCTCAAAGAGGCGGCGAGCTTCGGGCAGCCGGCCGAGGTGTTCCGTCCTGAATCCAATGGGGCCGAGGATTATCGCTCATTGTGTGAATGGTTGATCGAGCATACGGTGATCGAAAGGCCTGAGCCCGGAGATGAGATCGAAGATCAAGATCAGGAACATGATGGCGGCGACGATGCTCAAGAACCAGAGTTGGTTGTGAGTGACGGGGCACCGACGGGTTCGCTGGTTGCCCAGATGGTCGATGTGGGATGTGTGGAGACGCCGAGTTTGAGCCGGGCCCAGGAGATGGTGGTTCGCTCTCGGAATCTGAATCATGAATCCCAGGAATCAAATGTTGTCGTGGCATCGACCCCGCTCCGTCGTTCGATGATGCCGCACCGTCCGGTGGCTCTTGAAGTGGTGGATGACCGGGTGGTGACCCCAACGGTCGTCGCTCCGTTTGAACGGGTCAAGCACTTGCTTGGCGTTCGAGCGGTGACTGGTGGTGTGTTGTTTGTACAGCCAGCAACTGGGCAAGTTGGGGGGAAAATTGGGGGGCAGGTTGGGGGGCAGGTGGTTCAGATTGCCGGGAGTTTCAATGCATGGAACCCGGTGCTGTCGGAACTCAAGCACAATCCGGAACTGGGGATTTATGAACTGTACTGCAAACTGCCCGCCGGGTCGTATGAATATAAGTTGGTCGTTGATGGAGAATGGATGCTCGATCCATACAACCCGACGAGCGTGAAAAATGGAATTGGTTCAGAAAACAACATTGTCCGCGTGCGGGCGTAGAGATTGACAACAGCAACAACGCTCCTGAGCCCGGAGGGTTCGGATATGAGTGGAGACTCAATAATGGATCACAACGATCACGATCATTCAAAGACGACCGATCCCACAGGTCCAGGCGGATACATGAAACTCGCCGGCATCGAAGACGGCGAATACGACGCGCTGGCAGATCTGTTCCTCGGCGAGAGCGAACTGGCTCCCGAACCATTCTCCCAGACCGGGACCGATTCGGTCGAGCCATTGAATACCGCTCCGGTTCGATTCCGATCTCCTGATGATGAGCCAAAAATCCCGGCCTTGCCCGTTGAAGTCATGCCTCGGCTCGGCAGGGCCGAATCGGCAAGTACTTTTGAACCAAAAACCAGACGAACCCCTTGTATTGAAGCGGTCTTGCTCGGGCATTTGCCTGTCCGGGCATCGCTGTGGGTTCGGCAGTACGCTTGTTCGGCGGCCAAGAGGCGAGGAGAAATCGTCGCCCTGATCCGTGCAGCAGCCGGCTCAACTTCAATCGACCTGATTTCAGGCGAGCAAATGATCGAATCGGCTGAATGTGGATCGTTGCACGACGCGTTGGCACGGGTCAACGAGTTGGCTGATCGGGTCATTCTGCGGGTTGATGAGACCACCGAGCCCGAACTGCTGGACCGAGAAGGTGTCGATGAGATTACAATCCTGACCGGGGCCGACGAAACAGCGGTGGTGGCGTCGTATCGGTTGATCAAGACACTGACCAGCATGTGGGACGCTGATGAGATTGATGACCAGGTCGTTGGAATACCTCATCTTCGTTTGGCGGTGATGGGCGCGACCGGGCAGCAGGTGGCCGACGCCAGTGCCAAGTTGTCGCGAGCGGTGGATGCGTTTTTGGATCGTCCCATCGAGATCATCGACGCCGCGGGCCGAATTGACGCGACGGGAACAACCAACATCTTCCGCGATACGGTCGCCCATCAAGCGATGGATATTCTCGATGATTTGATGGAAAGTCAGGACGGTTCGAGCAGTCCAATGGCCATCAATCCAGTGACGAATAATCCAGTGACCATCGAGTTTGCCAAAGCACAAGGCCCGCAGATCCATGTTGACAAACCAACGATTTTACCAACAGTGCAAGCCGGCCAAACGCCTCCAGCCAAATCGGCTGTCAGAGCCCCCGTAGATAATGGACTTGGGTCACTGATCCAAGGATTGATCAGACTCGAAACCCGGTGTCCCTTTGCCTTGGATGTTGAGTTGTGTGTCGATGCTGCCGGGTCTTTGCATCTGGTTGCAGATGATACGCACGACGGCCCGATGGCTCGGCTTGAAACCGTGCGGGCATGGGTACGGGATCATTTGCCTTTGATTTTGCGTGCAGAATCAAGGTTGGCAGTGCCTGATGCGAATGATCGATCATCGGAAATCGGGTTGCATTTGATCACGACTGATCCGCAATCATTGCGTGGATTGATTGATTCGCCGGTTCGTATGTACGCATTGGCCGAAGTGACCATCGGCGAGCAAACGGCTCGCGTGGCAACAGCCATCAACTGAATACTCGACGACCACTTGGGCATAAAAAACCCCGAGCAAATGTTCGGGGCTTTATGCTGGGGTTTTGTGTGTCGGTGAGTTAGATGCTCAAGCGGTGTTGGCCTTGGAAATGCGGAGTTCTTCGAGGGTTCGAGGGTGCTCAATGTGGGCGGCGTCAATGACATACTGAGCGCCATCGTTGTCCTTGTCAGGAAGGTGGTACATCAGATCAAGCATCGTGTCTTCCATCACCGCACGCAATGCACGAGCACCCGTTGCACGCTTACCAGCTTTTTCAGCGATCGCAAGCAAAGCGTCCTCGGTGAAAGTCAGATCGGCACCTTCAAGTGAGAAGAGGTACTGGAACTGCTTGACCAATGCATTTTTGGGTTCGGTGAGAATCTGAACCAACGCCTCATGAGTCAGTGGCATCAACGGCGTGATGACCGGCAGGCGACCAACGAGTTCGGGGATGACGCCATATTCGACGACATCGACATTGGAAATCTGTGACTGGAGCCACTCGGTTTCGAGGTCTTCGCTGGCAAAGTGTTGACGCCCCTTGGTGTCGTTGGCATCGGTTGCCGCACCACCAAAGCCGATGCGTGTCTTGCCCAATCGTCGGCGGACAATATCGGTTAGCCCAACAAACGAACCGCCACAGATAAAGAGGATATTGGTGGTGTCAAACTGAATGTATTGCTGTTCAGGATGTTTGCGTCCGCCTTGTGGGGGGACATTGGAGATGGTGCCTTCGAGCATTTTGAGGAGCGATTGTTGGACACCTTCGCCTGAGACATCGCGGGTGATCGAGACATTCGAGGAGGTTTTACCGACCTTGTCGATTTCATCAATGTAGATAATCCCGCGTTGGGCCGCTTCGACATCAAAATCCGCGGCCTGCAAAAGCTTAAGCAACAGATTCTCGACATCTTCACCCACATACCCTGCTTCAGTCAGGGTGGTTGCATCACCGATGGCAAACGGTACCTTGAGCATCCGAGCCATGGTCTTGGCCAAGAGCGTTTTGCCAGAGCCCGTTGGACCGATCAGCAGGATGTTGGATTTATCCAGTTCGATGTTGTCGGCGTGTTCAGATTCATGGTGCATCAATCGTTTGTAGTGATTGTGAACCGCAACGCCCAAGGATCGCTTGGCGATTTGCTGGCCGATGACATACTGATCCATGAACTCGACAATCTCGCGTGGAGACGGAATCTCAGAAAGTTGTGCAGAGATCGACGACACTCGTCGGCGTTCTTGTTTGAAAATGTTCTGGCAAAGTTCTACACAGTTATGGCAGACATACACCTCGCCCGGTCCTTCGACCATTGGGCCGACTTCGCGGGAAGTTTTGCCACAGAACGAGCAGGTCGTCACCTTTCGGCCACGGAACCCGCTGTTGCCACCACCGTCGCCTCCATCATCGCCGCCGTTGCCCGATCCTCCACTGGCACCGCCTCCGCCTGATGGACCATCACCTGAGCCAGAGCCCGAATCGGTCGGACCATCAGAGCCCAAGTCGTTGATGGGTTCGGGGCGTGGTTGTGGTCGTGGTTCTGAGGGCGTATTCATGGGATCGGTGTGTGGCATATGGATCTCTCAGGTTGATCATTCTGGGTGGTTGCCTGCAAAAAGACCGCAGGTCCCACTGGTATCGGATGAATCGGGGTGATGGCTCAACCCGATTCAAAGGGCTTTTTCGTCGCCGAAGCGCAGATCGTGCGCCTCTGGTTCATCGACCGAAAACCCTAGCCCGCAAGCGTGGCCAAGGCCACTTTACACCCAGTGGAATCCCATAGACTTATTCGCGACAACCCGGATAACCGTTCCAAACGGTACTTTGTCCACGATCAATGGCTTACGGGTCGATGTCCAAATCCCCAAGGTCCAATGGATTGGGTTTGGTTTTCGATTCTTTGCGGTTGTCCACATCCTCTTGAACCTGTCGAAGAATCGCGCTGCGGGCCCTTGAGAACTCGTCATCGTCAATTTCGCCGGATTCATGCAGTTGACGGATATAGTCCATCAATCCTGAAGAGCCGATGCTGATGGAATCATCGTGGCTGAGCATCCGTCGGCGAATGGTGAAGATGATCAAGCCGCCAAGAAGAGCGACCGCGATCAGGGCAAGGATCCAAAAGAGCATCGAGGTCCCTGTGCCGGATTGTCCGAGTGTGTAGATCGCCATCATCCCAGTATACACGATCCGGTCAGTACGACCGAGAGACAATCTCATCCCGCAGCGGGATCAGCAAATTCGGAACCGCGTACTCATCGACCAGAGCTTGTCCCCGCTCGATCAGTTCGTCGAGTTTCCCGGTCAAATCTTTGAGGTCGGTCACCGGGTCATAGCAACGGAGGGTGAGATATACCGAAATTGGGTCGCTGGTGCCGGGAGTGCTCGATGCGGTCGAGTTTGAACCCGACCGGGTCTTGATTTCAAAGTGGGCTTCGAGCCCTTGTTCGTTGAGGACCTTCATTCCCAACAGTGGTTGGCAGTCGTTGATCGTGATTTCGTCATTTTCCAGAAGAGCCGCCAATGGGGAGCCACCGAGCAACGCCGCCGCCGTGATTTCATCATGGTTCTCCTTGGCGGCCAGATCAAAGCCGTAGAGAAGCTCAATGTACTCAAGGTCCAGCGGCGAAATCGACAAATAATACGGCGAAACCTCCGCCGCCATCCGATGCACCGAATACATCTCCTCTTCGGTATTGGGATTGACGACCCCCGTCCGCACCGAAGCGGCCCGAATCGCCATCCAGCGGTGGGGGGTTGCATTGGCCGCCGATTCAAGAGCCAGTTCGTCCTTGTATCGGCGAAAGGCGTTCATCGCTGGGAACGATCGACGCGTCCGTTCAAACAGATCAAGCACCGGCTCGCGATTGGTCGGGAGTTCCATGCGGACATTGAGCTTGGCGTTGATGTAAAAATCAGAGCAGAGAGCGCGGTACGAACTGGGCATCTGCGGGCCTCCTTGCCGGGGAACAGGCACATTGGGATCGTCCTGATCCTTGACATGGCCTTACGAATGAATTGTAGCAGATGATTCTGAATTATGCGTCAGAAAGGGCGGATTGGCGCACAATGGGGACAAGTTGTCGATAAGTCATCACCCGCCAGAGCCATTCAAAAGGCCCCATGCTGAACACTCGCAGCCACAGCATCGAAAAGATGATATTGATCGTCCAGACGGTGAAGACAACAAGCCAGAGTTGTGGGTATTCGATCGTTGCGAATTTACCAAACCCATAGCCATAGAAGAAAGTCGTGCAGAGGATCGTCTGGAGGAAGTAGTTGGTCAGTGCCATGCGTCCCACAGCCGCCAGTGGCGTCGTGATGATTTTGGCGGGGGCCCACTTGGAAAGAGCAATCACCACGGCTCCATACCCCAACGCCAACGGAATACCGAGCGGTTGGGCAAAGGATTGCCAGATGAAACCAGGCACCAGATCAAAGGTCGGGTAGATAAACATGAATCCTACAGCGGTCATGGGGATACCAAGCGTCAGGCACACAATCGCAGCTTTGACATAAAACCCAAGTGACCGCTCCCCAGTGAGAATCCCCATCCGCGTCAGCCCCATCCCCATCGACATGATCCCCCAGAGCATCGGGAGCATCAGCGGGATGAACATAAACTGCATCACCAGCACTGTAAGAAAACGAGTTTTGAAGGCCTCAAAATAAGTGCCGGTGTATCCAACGATCTCAGTGACCGGATCAGCCGAGATTTCATGGACTTCCATGTTTCCAGTACTGATCGCCCAGTATACAAGGGCCGAGAATCCAATCATCACCACCGAGCCGAGGTAATAGAGCCCAAGCCCCCCCCAGAACTGAATCTTGGGATCAAGCCGACGAATCCACCACAAGAGCGTCAATCCTGAGATGGCATAAAAGGTGAGGATGTCGCCGAACCAGAGTCCATAGGCGTGGAGGAGTCCGAACGCCAAAAGCAATCCACAACGAAAATACCAGAGCCCGGCACCCTCGCTGAGCTTGGGTTTCCGGTCAATCCGTTCATCACAGTTGCATTCAGGGCAGGGTGAATCCTCGGGAAGCCCCGTGAGGGTGTAGCGGCATCGCTTGCACAGAAGTTTTCCAGGACGGCTGTCAAACTTGCGTGCGTACATGATCACGCCCGAACCAAAGAGCAACGCAAAGAGAAACATAAACTTACCAGTAAAGGCCGTCGCGGTGATGGTGTAGCCGAGTTTGTTGGCAGCCGTGTCCCCCATCACCGTATAGTCGGTCATCGCCATCATTGGCCAAGCGAACACCACAATGTTCGGGACAAGGATGCCCAAGAGCGCAAAGCCCCTGAGTGTGTCGACCGGGCCGAATCGTTGGGCCTTGGATGTCGGCGTAATTTTTGAGGGCTCACTGTGGACTGGGGGTGTTGGGGGGGTGTGATCCATTCAGTGGTTCCTGTGCATGAATAGAAAAGTCAATTCGCGGCGTTTTGTATGGCGTCTTGTATATAGTATTGTGGAATCAGAGCGTTTGGTTGCACGAGACACGATCTGAAGCACTCAGGTCGGTGTTTGTGTGGCGTGGGGGCTCAAGTGGGGGGCAAGTGGGGCTCAAGTGGGGGTCTAAATAGTATCAATCACGCCCAGGGAGTGTTTCAAACACTGGCATGGCGACGAATCGGGGTTTAGGATCGTCTATTCTTGAGGCCTGATCGGAAGATCGGGGGAGTTTGATTCTGTGAGTCTGTACCAATCACAACCCAACGATGATGTCCAGCGTGTCAAAGATGCGTCGGATATTGTCGCCGTCATCGGCGAGTGCATCACCCTCAAGCCCAAAGGCCGAGAGTATGTCTGCCTCTGCCCATTCCACGATGACCACTCCCCATCCATGTGCGTCGTCCCCGCCAAGCAAATCTTCCACTGCTTCGTCTGCGGTGCTGGCGGCGATGTACTCACCTTCGTCCAGCGATACCACTCAATGGATTTCCGCGAAGGCCTGACCTATCTCGCCGAGCGCGGCAACATCGAACTCACCCCCTTCCGCCCAAGCAACCGATCCGCCGACGAATCCCAAGAGCAGCAATACCCCACCGGATCAACCAAGCAGGATATTCTCCTCGCCAACGAACAAGCCCAGGGCTACTTCCGGGCATTGTTCTCACACCCAGAACATGGAAAAGTGGCACGCGACTTGGTCGATCGCCGGGGAATGTCGCCTGAAATTGTCGAACGCTTCGGTGTCGGCACCAGCGCTGATCGCTGGGACGGGCTCTTGATGACCATTGAATCCAATGGCTACAACAACCAGGCCTTCACCGACGCCGGCTTGCTCAAGACAAGAGACAGCTCTTCTGGGGGGAGTGGGGGGGGAGGCCAATACGACGCGATGCGCAACCGGCTCATCTTCCCCATCTGCGACCAAATCGGTCGCGTCATCGGCTTCGGTGGTCGCCGCATCAACGACGACGATGATCCAAAGTATCTCAACAGCCCCGAAACCCTCGTCTTCAACAAATCCCGCACCCTCTACGGCCTCAACCACGCCCAACGAGCCATCAAACGACAACGCGTCGCCGTCATCGTCGAGGGCTACACCGATGTCATCGCCTGCCACCAGCACGGGGTCGAACATGTCGTCGCCACCCTTGGCACGGCCCTGACCAAAGGCCACGCCACCATCCTCCGACGACTCTGCGACACCGTCGTCCTCCTCTTCGATGGCGACCAAGCCGGTCAACGCGCCGCCGACCGAGCCATCGAAGTCCTCTTTTCTGAAACCATCGACATCAAAATCGCCGCCCTCGCCGGCTACACCGATGCCAAAGACC
>JALSHW010000305.1 GCA_026982035.1 Phycisphaerales bacterium
CAACCATGCTGTGCCGAACCGTCGAACAACAGAGCGAGGACTCAGACGAACGGCTGGCACAATTGATGCGAGAATGTGTACGAGAAGTGACCTTGTCCGACCAGAGCAGGCAAAGTCCCGAGCCGACACACGCGACGGGTGATGAAATGGATCAACTTCGGGCATTTGCCCAGCGTCAACAATCGATGCGAAAAAAATACGGCACCATGCGAGGACGCTTGTCCAGCAACGATTCCTAGAACCAACAGATAGAGCCAACAGACTGATTGCAACACCAGTGCGGCGGCGTGCTACGATGAGTGATTGAATTTGAGGAGCAGGGAGCAGCATGATCGGGATTACACATCCATCCATCACCGCATTGATCGAGTCTGGAAAGTCACGCGGATGGCTCAGCTTCGAAGAACTCAACAATGTCCTTCCCGATGAACTCGTTGACCCCGTTGCCATCCACACGATTCTGGCGATGGTTGATGAAGCCGGAGTCGAACTCGTTGACGAGATGGAGTTTCGAGGCCGGGTCTTTCGCGCACGACGATCCGGCGATGCACGGACACTTGAGAACATTCAATATCTTGACAATGCTTTTCGCGCGATGTCCGTCGCTGGGGGAGAGCATCTGGGAAGGAATGAATCTGAGCGTGTACGGATCAATGCGTCACATTTTTCAACTGGATCAAGTTCCGGTCCAGTGGTGCTCGACGCTGAAGACCTCAAGCAAGCCAAGAAGGATGTGGAAGAAGCGCGGGGGATGAATGACCGGGTGGTTCAGCGTGACTTGGACGAAGCCATCAGCGCCGAAACCGATCGGCGGATGGATGATCCGGTGCGGATGTATCTTTCGCAAATGGGAACAATCCCGCTGCTGAGCCGCGAAGAAGAGGTTCGGCTTGCCAAGAAGATCGAAACCACTCGAATGATTTTCCGCCGTCGGTGTTTGGAATGCGACTACATCGTCACCCAGGCCGTCGAAACGCTGCGGCTGGTGAGCAAGGGGAAACTGCCATTTGATCGAACGATGCGGACCAGTACGCTCGACCAAGGTGCCAAAGAGAAGTTGATGGTGCGGATTCCTTCAAATCTACCAACCGTCGAGATGTTGCTTCAGCTCAATCGTCAAGACTGGGAAGAACTCGAAGATCTGCGTCATGATGACGGGAAGATTCACGAAACAAAGAAGGCCAAAGAACTCCAGGACCGGATCACAACAAGACGGCGTCGCATGGCGGCGCTGGTCGAAGAGTTGTGTCTGCGGACCGGGCGGATCGTACCCTTGATGCGAAAAATCCGTTCCATTTCTGAAAAAATGCAGGCCCTCCAACACGAGATGCTCGAAGCGGCGATGTATCCCAAAAAATACGATCCCGAAGACCTCGAAGTCATGCGCATGGAACTCGATGGCCTTCGCGCACTGGTGCTCCAAGACCCCGAAGATTTACAAGAACGAATCGAATGCATCTCCACGGTGTTCTGGGAATACGAACAAGCCAAGCGTGATTTGTCGGGCGGAAACCTTCGGCTCGTGGTTTCAATCGCCAAAAAATATCGCAACCGTGGGCTCGGATTTCTCGATGTGATCCAAGAAGGCAACACCGGATTGATGCGAGCCGTCGACAAGTTCGAATACAAACGCGGCTACAAGTTCAGCACCTACGCAACCTGGTGGATCCGTCAAGCCATCACGCGGTCGATTGCCGATCATGCCCGAACCATCCGGATTCCAGTACACATGATCGAGACCATGACCCGATTGCGCAATATCCAAAAAGAAATCAAACAGCGGACAGGGATTGAACCATCGCCTCAGGAGATCGCCGAGCAAGCCAAGATGACCCCGGCAGAGGTGAGCAGAGTGCTGAGCATCTCCATGCATCCGGTGTCGCTGGATCGTCCTGTTGGCGAATCCGAAGATTCAAATTTCGGCGATTTTCTCGAAGACACCAATCAACGAACACCAGATCAGCAAGCCGGACAAGACGCACTCAAACAACGGATCGAACTGGTACTCAAAACCCTCTCCTACCGAGAACGGGAAATTATCAAACTTCGCTACGGCATCGGCGACGGGTATACCTACACGCTCGAAGAAGTCGGACGAATCTTCAAAGTCACCCGCGAGCGCGTCCGTCAAGTCGAAGCCAAGGCGATCCGAAAACTTCAACATCCAGTCCGTTCACGAAAACTAGGAAGCTACATCGAAGATCAGTCCGATTGATATGTTTTCGACTGAAACCTTTCTACGCCAAAGAGGGTACAACGGTGTACTATGGTCAAACCCCGGCGTGGTGTCGAGGGTCTGGATTTCTTGTGAGGTATCGGTTTGAGCAATGCCATTGAGATGAACGCGGTACGAAAGACCTTTGGCGCCAAAGTCGCTGTCGAGGGGATTGACCTGGTCGTCCCGCAAGGGGCGTTGTATGGCTTCATCGGCCCAAACGGTGCCGGGAAGACCACCACGATTCGCATGATCATGTCGATCCTCTTCCCGGATTCTGGGGAGCTTAGTGTGCTGGGCAAAAAATCGGCCGTTGAATCCAAAGACCGCATCGGCTACCTCCCCGAAGAACGAGGCGTCTACAAAAAAATGAAAGTCGCCGCCTTTCTCGTCTACATGGGACGACTCAAAGGCCTCGATTCACGAGGCCTCAAACCCAAAGTCATGGAATGGCTTGAGCGTGTCGAACTTGCCGATGTCGCCAAAAAGAAATGCGAAGAACTCTCCAAGGGTATGCAACAAAAAGTTCAGTTCATCGCCTCGGTCCTCCACGATCCAGACCTCATCATCCTCGACGAACCCTTCTCAGGCCTCGACCCCGTCAACATGCGACTCCTCCGCGACCTCATCAACGAGCAACACGCCGCCGGAAAAACAGTCATTTTCTCCACCCATGTCATGCAGCAGGCCGAATCCATCTGCGACCACATCATCATGATCCACGAGGGTAAAAAAGTCCTCGACGACACCCTAGGCGACATCCGATCAAGATTCGATCCTCGCGTAATCCATGTCGATACCGTCGGAGCAGATGACCAATCAGACTTAATTTCAAGCGTCGCCGGCGTATCAAGCGTGCGCCAAAGCGAGGGAATCTATGAGGTCAAAGTCCTCGACTCGATGGACCAGCAACAAGCCATGCAAAATATCCTCGCCTCACTTCCTGTTTCACGCATCGAAATCAAGCGTCCAACCCTCGAAGATGTCTTCATCGAAATCGTCACAGGCGGCAGTCCGAGCGGCGATCACGAAGATGTTCGAGCCAAACTCCTCGCCGGCTCCAAAGAAACCCAGGAGATCGGCTCATGAACTTCACCAAAATCACTCGAGTCGCCGGCCGCGAGTTTGCCTCCACCGCCATGACCAAGGGCTTCATCATCGGCGCCCTGGTCGTCCCCGCAGTCATGGCCGCCCTCATCCCGCTGATCGCAATCCTTTCCGCCGCCGCCCAGCCCTCGGCTGACAAAGGGACAATCTATGTCCTCGATCACTCAGCCGAAGTCTTCAATGAAATCGAATCCCGCCTGTCTCCAGAAGAGGTCCGCAGTCGTTGGGAAGATCGAGCAAAACGGGCCGCCAACTTTGCCAAAGGCATGATGGGCCAGTCCGGAGGCGATCAAATTGAAAATGCCATGAACTCTATCAAAACACCAGAGTTCCGCGTCATCCCCACAGCCCCCGACGCCGACATCGAACAAATCAAAACCGAAATTCGAAACCAACTCACCTCCAAAGCCACCCTCGATGATCCCTTGGAAAAAGTACTGGCAGTCATCGAAATCGACATCGACGCCTCCAAAAAAGTCAATGACGCCGAGGGCTACGGCTCATACCAAGCCTTCTTCAGACCCAAACTCAACGAAGAAACCGTCAGCGAAATCGAATCAGGCGTTCGCTGGTCCATCAGAGAAAAACGCTACGAAAACGCAGGCCTTGACCGAGATCAAATCAAAGAACTCGCATCCATCAGCCAGCGAGAAAGCAAAGAAATCACCGAAGAAGGCGAACGAAACGAAAGCTCAGGCATCGCCACATTCTTGATCCCAATCGCATCCCTCGTCCTCCTCATCGTCGCCACCATGACCGGAGGCCAATACCTCCTGACCACAACCATCGAAGAAAAATCAAACCGCGTCGTCGAAGTCCTCCTGAGCGCCTGCTCCCCGATGGAACTCATGACTGGTAAAATCATCGGCCAAATGGGCGTGGGATTATCTCTACTGATCGTCTACAATTCTCTCGGCATCGTCGCCCTCATCGCCTTCAACCGCCTCGACATGATCTCAGGCCAAACCATCATCCTCTTCTTTGTCTTCTTCCTCCTTGCCTACTTTATGCTCGCCTCTATGATGGCCGCCATCGGATCCGCCGTCAGCGACATGCGCGAAGCCCAATCCCTCATGACCCCCGTCATGCTCATCATGATGATCCCATATTTCTTCTTCATGCCAGTGATCCGCGCCCCAAACTCCATGCTTTCTACAGTCACCAGTTTCATTCCGCCAATCTCCCCATTCATCATGATCATGCGCGTCTCTTCAACCGATCCGCCCCCCGCTTGGCAGATCGCCGCCGTCATTTTCGTGAATCTCATCGGCGTATTCATTTTTCTCTGGCTCGCCGCCAAAATCTTCCGCGTCGGCCTCCTCATGTACGGCAAACCCCCAAACCTCCGCACCCTCATTAAATGGATCAAAATGGCGTAGTAAAAACTCTCCAAGTCGGGCAGCATATCCTTACCCCATGAGTTCTGACGATCGCCTTATTGAGAAACTCCAAACACTCCAGTCGCAGTATGCGGAGTTGTCGCTGCAACTCGAATCCCCCGAAGTCCTCACCGACCACAACCAAGTCCGCACCCTCTCGATTAAAAAAGCCGCCCTCGCCCCCGTCGTCGAGGGCTACCAACGCTACCAATCCTTACTCAATGAAGCCGCCGAACTCGGCGAAGCCCTGACTGGCGACGACCCCGAACTCGCCGAGATGGCCAAAGAAGAACTCCCCGAGATCGAGTCCCAAGCCGCCCAACAACTCGAATCCATCAAATCCACCCTCGTCACCACCGACGATCTCGCCGTGGGATCGGTCATCCTCGAAATCCGCGCCGGTACCGGAGGCGACGAAGCCGGGCTCTGGGCACGGGATCTCCTCGAGGTCTACACCCGCTACGCATCAACCCGCGGCTGGACCGTCGAAGAAATGTCCATGGACACCGATCCATCCGTCGGAGGCATCCGCCACGCCGTTCTCAACTTCAAAGGCCAGGGCGTCTGGCAATGCTTGTCGTTTGAATCGGGAGTCCACTCGGTCAAACGCGTTCCCGCCACCGAAACCCAAGGGCGAGTCCACACAAGCACCTGCACCGTCGCCGTCCTCCCAGAACCCGAAGCCGTCGAAGTCAATATCGACTGGGCCAACGATGTTGACGAACACATCACCACCGCCCAAGGCCCTGGCGGCCAAAATGTCAACAAAGTCGCCACCGCCGTCCAAATGCGACACAAACCGACTGGCGTCGAAGTCCGCATGCAAGAGTCCAAATCCCAAGCCCAAAACCGCGACAAAGCCAAGCGACTCCTCACCGCTCGTGTCTACGAGATCGAACAAGCCAAAATCAACTCAGAACGCGACGAGTCACGAAGAGCCCAGATCGGCACCGCCCAACGATCCGAAAAAATACGGGTCTATCGCTACCAAGACAACATCGTCGCCGATCAACGCCTCAGCGAAAAATTCAATAAAAACCTCGTCATCGACAACGCCGAGCTCGGCCCAATCTTCGACGCCCTCATCGAACAGCAAACCGCTGGCCGCCTTGCCGCCCTCTGAGATCATTGGGCAAGCACATAATAATACCGATCCCCACTGAGTTTCTGAAATGATCCAGTTGCCAGATCACCATTATCAAACCGCTCATCAACCAGCAGCATCACCGCATCGCCCGGATTGTCCCCGTCATTAAAATGCACCCCAATCGCCGCAATAATCCCCAACTCATTGAACTCCGTATCCCAAACCCCGCCCATCGGTGTCCCCGCCGTCCATTCGTCGGCGTCAATGTAGTCCTCAAACCCAGCAGGCACAGCCCCAGAACTCCCATCGACGGGATAACTGCCCTCACGAACACTGTAATATTCAGCGGCCCCGGTATAAGTTTTGAGACTCGAAATAAAGGCCCCAATCTGTGCATCACGCGTTGTCCCCGCAAACTGAGGCACGACAATCGCCGCCATGATTCCCAAGATGACAACCACGATAAGAATCTCGACAAGCGTAAAAGCAGAACGGGATGTGAGAGTTGGCCGCATATCAGATGTATGCAAATCAATCCAAGCGGATGCAAGTCAAAACAAACATTGACTCGTTATCGGAATCAATTTATAACTCTGGTGCAAACCCCCGCCGCATTGTGTTCTCACAGCACGCCCGCGGATCGACAAACTGCATCAAATACTCAGGCCCCCCCGCCTTGGACCCAATACCCGACATCCCAAACCCACCAAACGGCTGCCGTCCAACCAACGCACCCGTACACCCTCGATTGATGTACAGATTCCCAACTCGGAACTCCCGCTTGGCCCGGTCAATGTGCGTCGGCTTGCGCGTAAATACCCCGCCGGTGAGTTTGTATGCATGACCATTGGCCAGTCGCAACGCCTCGTCAAAGTCCTTGGCATGAATCACCGCCAGCACAGGTCCAAAGATTTCCTGGGTATAAATTGTACTGGTCTCGCTTACACCCGTAAAGATATGCGGCGCAATCAGATCAGCAATGACTGTCTTTGGGAAGTCCTTCGCGCCGACCAGTTCCGTCAATCCTTCAGACCGAGCCGATTCAATACACCGCTTAATATTTTTCGCCGCCTCTCCATTAATCACAGGCGAAACATCCGAGTTCGGATCAACCGCCTCCCCAAGCACCAGTGTCTTGGTCGCCTCGCCGAGCCGTTCGAGAAACAGCTTCATCCGCCGCCCATCGGGTCCCTCGGGATCAACCACAATACACCGCGAGCACGCCGAACATTTTTGGCCCTGGAACCCAAACGCCGAGTACCGAACCCCAAGCACCGCTTCATCAAGATCAGCACTCGCATCCACAATGATGGCGTTCTTCCCGCCCATCTCACACACCACCCGCTTGACATGTGACTGTTCTTCAGGCGTAATCCCCGCCGCCTCAATAATATTCAAACCCACGGCTTTGGATCCCGTAAACGCAATGACATTGACGCGAGGGTCACGAACCAACGCGGCCCCCGTCGTCTCCCCCGGAGCCGGGCAGAAGTGCAACACCCCCGATGGCGCACCAACCTGCTTGAGCGCATCACTGATCATCTCAAACATCACCAAAGCAATCCCAGGCGTCTGTTCGGCGGGCTTCACAACAACCGTATTGCCTGTCACCAAGGCCGCAACCGTCATCCCGCAACAAATCGCCAGCGGAAAATTCCAAGGCGAAATCACCACCGCAACCCCCTTGGGCTGATACCACAACTCATCGAGTTCCCCAATAAACTTGCCCAACCGCGATGGCTCTGAAAGCGAAGGCGCAAGCCGAGCGTAATACTCACAAAAATCAATTGCTTCACACACATCCCCGTCGGCCTCACGCCACGCCTTGCGTGCTTCTTTGCACATCATTCCCGACAACTCATCTCGCCGATCCCGCATCATCTGCGCCACCAGCGTCAACACCCTCGACCGCTCATACGGATCAAAGTCCCGCCAAGCCGGGAACGCGCCGTGCGCTTCATCAATCATCGCCTTACCTTGTTCAACGGTCCGGTCATTGGCAACACCCGGCACAACGGCACTTCTCACGGCCTTCTCGAACGCCTGTCGCTGATCCGCCTCAGCAAAATCTCGCAATGGCTCAGTATAAAACGGTTTCCCATCCCCAACCCTCGCATCACTCGGCGAAAGCCCATGTCGCTCCGCAGCAATATCCACCAAGTCCTTCTTCAACTCGACCGGCGCAAGCGTCGCCGGATCAGCCAGCAGCACATTGGTATCGGCGTTGTCAAGGAATCCCGCCTTGAGCCAAGACTCGTTTGAGGTATTCTCCAAGAGCCGCCGCACAAGATAGGCCATTCCCGGAATCATCTCTCCCACAGGCACATATTCCCGCACCCGAATCCCCATCTGAGCCGCCGCATGTTTGAGCTGATCGGCCATCCCATGCAACATCTGCAACTCAATGGCTTCGCGTGGAAGTCCGCGTTTGTCAAGCCCAGCAAGAGCAGCACCAATCGACCGCACATTATGCGATCCCAACGCGAGCTTCACCCCACCCTGCCCATCTTCCGTCGGACACGCATCAAGAAAGACCTCCACCATGTCTTCAAAGCACTGATCCGTCTGCCATTTCTCATGCCACACCGGGCAAGGCCAGCCCTCTTGCTCTGCATGAATCGTCTCAAAATCCCAATACGCCCCTTTCACCAGCCGCACCGTGACAACACGCCCAGTCCGCTTGGCCCACTCACAAATCCGCCTGGCATCGTCAACGCCAGATTTGAGATACGCTTGCATCGCAAGCCCGGCCTCAAAATCATGCGTATCACACGACTGCATAAAAGCATCAAGTGTCAAATCCTTCAGCTCATACTGTTCCATATCAAAATTAATCAACACCCCATTTCGCTTGGCCGCCTCAAAGATTGGCCTAGACCGTTCCATAAAGTCTGCAATTGAACTCTCCGGCGCAATCGGATCAAACAACGCGCACAAACTCGTCACCTTAATCGAAACATTCACC
>JALSHW010000306.1 GCA_026982035.1 Phycisphaerales bacterium
GCATCCGAACGCCTCCTCGTCGAAGTCATGATCGGGCACGGCAGTGCAGGCAAAGGCAAAATCGTACCCAACAACGCCCACTTCGACACCACCCGCGCCAACATTGAACACTCCGGCTGTGAAACCATCGACCTCCTCACCAAAGAAGGCCAAGACCCCAACACCGACGCTCCCTTCAAAGGCAACATGGATCTCGACGCCCTTGAAAAACTTCTCCAAGAACGAGCCGACGATGTGCCGTTTGTCATGGTGACGATCACCTGCAACTCCATCGGTGGCCAACCAGTTTCACTCGAAAACATGAAGGCCGTCCGCGCCATCTGCGACAAGTACAACAAACCCTTCATCCTCGACGCCTGTCGCTTCGCCGAAAACGCCTGGTTCATCAAACAACGCGAACCCGGACAACAAGATCGCCCCGTCTCCGCAATCGCCCGCGAACAATTCGACCTCTGCGACGGCTCCACCATCAGTGCCAAAAAAGACGGCATGGTCAACATCGGCGGCGTCCTCCTCTTCCGCAACAAAGAACTCGCCAACAAGGCCAACAATCTTCTCATCCTTACCGAAGGTTTCATGACCTACGGCGGACTCGCCGGACGCGACCTCGAAGCCATGGCCGTTGGATTCCACGAAGTCCTCCGCGAAGACTACCTCCGCTACCGCATCCGCTCAACAGAATACCTCGGCGAAAAACTCCTCGAAGCCGACATCCAGATCGTCCGCCCCGCAGGCGGCCACGCGATCTACATCGACGCCGCCCATTTCTGCCCGCACATCCCCAAGCACGAGTTCCCAGGCCAAACCCTCGCCGTCGCTTTGTACGAAGCCGGGGGCATCCGAAGCTGCGAAATCGGCTCCGTCATGATGGGCGAGCACGCCCACATGGAACTGGTGAGATTGGCCATCCCCCGTCGCACCTACACACAGTCCCACATCGACTATGTCATCGAGATCATCCTCGAAGTCAAAGCCAACGCCAGTTCACTGCCCGGCTACCGGATCGCCAAGGAACCGGCCGCCCTTCGCCACTTCACCGCCGAGTTTGAACCAATCCCTTGCCCAAGTCATGTGTAGGTATTTCTGCCTAGAATCCGCTGATTCCCACAACAAACACCATTTCCCAACAAAAGGAATACCACCATGTCACCCAAAAAACTATCCATCATCTTCCTCACCATTGGCCTTGCAAGCGTCGCCATCATGATGGCCATGACCAGCAAAGCTGGCCCAGGTCACGCACACAACACCGAACCCAAAGCCGACGGCCTCGCAATCGCCAACGCCTACATCGCAGGCATGGAAGCCGGCGATCTCGACGCCCTCTCGGCCCTCTTCATCGACAACAAAAAAAGCTCCATCCTCGAAAACGCTTCAAATGAAGGCAGTTGGGAATACTACAGCGACCACCACCTCAAACCAGAACTTGAAATCGTCAAGGATTTCAAGTTTGAAATCGCTCAAGAATCCGAAAAAACCTTTGGCGACACCATCCTCGTGGAACAAACCGGCACCTTCTCGGTCAATGTTCGAGACGAAGCACACAACTATCGAGTTGCCGTCAGCTATTTGTTGGTCGTTGAAGATGACCAACTCAAGATCGCCCACCTGCACTGGTCTTCCCGTCCACAAAAATAACCGATTCAAGATGTAAAGCTGGGGTATTTCAAGGCCCTCGTTGAACTGTGTTTCGGACTTTGATTTGGCCATTCAACCAAGTACTTCTCTCCGATTTGCTTGGTTTCTTGGCTTTTTTCGTGGATTGGTGTATGATTCTGGAGTCCTCCATCGCTTATGCGGTCTTGCTTTTTACATACCGTTTTACACACCGTTGCGATTGAGCACCCCAGGAGTTCAGTATGGATCAAATACAGGATCAAAATACCAAGGCGTGCACAGATGCGGGGTCTTCAGATGCAAGTCGCCGCAGGTTCTTGAAACTTGCCGCCGCCACCGGCGTCGCACTTCCATTGACCACTTCAATGGCCACGGCAAAAGGACCGGTCGGGGTCAAAACCACCCGCACCAAATCCACACGCCCGCAACTGCGGCCTCCATTCTGGGAAATCGAAGCCGCCCGCGTCATGCAATCATTCACCGATGGCAGCACCATCCCCTTCCATCGCTACCGCGCTCTTGGTTCCACGGCTGTCGCAGGAACCGTCCCCGTCCTGACCGGAACCGCTGGCGATGTGGTCCAACTCCGCGTCCGAAACACACTCCCCTACCCGGTTCGTCCCAAGATCGTCGGCTTCAACCCCGGCCCATCAATCGCCCCGGGATCGACATCCGCTTTTGATGTGGTCGTTCCACCTGAAGGCACTTGGCTTTTGACCGACGACACCCTTGGCGATGCTGCTGGTCCGATGGGACTCGGTGCCGTGATCGTCAGCCGATCTCAATCGGCATTGCGCAAAGTGTCGAACTATGACCGCGAATTCGTACTGTTGTATGTTGATTCCGATGATCGCTGGAACGCCGCCATTGACAACGGCCAAGTACCCAACTACGCCCTCTACGAACCAAACTACCACACCGTCAACAACCTGACCTACCCAGGAACCGCCAGCGATCCAGGCACCACCATCAACTGTCAACTCGGCGATCGTATCCTGCTCCGCATGTGCAACCTCGGATGGATGCGGCATTCAATCCACTTCCACGGGTACCATGTTGACATGGAACGCATCAACAACCAACCTCAATCCATCTATGGCCCCAAGGACACCGTCCCCCTGCCCGGACACACGACTATGGAAGCACTCCTCACGATTGACCAACCAGGCGCGTTCCCATTCCACCCCCACTCACTGACGGCGACAACAGACAATGGTTTGTACGCCGGCGGTCAAATCTCCTTGATCGTCGCAACATGACCAATTTTCCATCTGCTTTCTCACCTGCGATCTCAACTGTGTTTTCATTGAACCCCCAACCCCCTCTGACCTGATTTACATTCTACCTGGAGCAACAACATGGCTGGCCTCGGCACAATCGTCAAACCCAACTACACCGTCATCTCCCGCATGAACGGCACCCACACCATCGGCGGACAACCAACCGATGTCTGGTACTACGACCGAGATTCAAGCAACCAGGGATTCATGGACAACCGACAGTTCCCCTCGGCCCACCTTGAAATTATCCAAGGCCAAGCCACCAATATCCTCTTCCAAAACATGTCCTTCATGCCTCATACCATCCACCTTCACGGGCTCGATGTCGATCAACAAAACGATGGGGTACCAGCCACATCTTTCACCGTCCCGATGGGAGGCAGCTACACCTACCAGTTCATCGCTCCCCACGCTGGCACCTACCACTACCACTGCCATGTCGACACCGTCCTCCACTTCCACCGAGGAATGGCAGGCACCATCATCGTCCGACCACCAAGCGGCGTGACCAACCTCGCATGGGACGGCGGCCCCACCTTCGACGAAGAAGTCCTCTGGCACCTCCTCACCTTTGACTCAACCTGGGCAAACCTCTATGGCTCAGACTTGGCAACGGCACGCCACCGTCCAGATTCCTTCATGATCAACGGGCTTTCATCACCAGAAGCAAGAACCGACCCATACTCCCGCCTCGTCGCCACCGTAGGCCAACGCATTTACCTTCGCTTGCTCAACAGTTGCTACCAATGGGCCCGGGTCCGCCTCGGAGGCCTCCCCTTTGATGTCGTCGCTTCAGACGGACGACCGATGCAAAGCATCGTCACCACCGACACATGGGACCTGGGCCCAGGCGAACGCTACGACCTGCTCCTGACCCCAAAGGCCCCGATTTCAACAGACGCCACCGTCGAATATCTTGACGACTACTCTGGAGCCGTCCTCGGCACCGCCGCAAGCCGCCTAGAAATCACCTAATCCACGCGACTCCACGATTGCCGGTCGTATTCGAATGAATACACAGGGCTAAGATGGGCAACCCATCATCTTGACACCGAGATGCCATTGCCCGTCACTCCTACTTCCGGAGACAACATGCTCCAACTACCGGCCATTCTTGTCATGGGATTTTTCGTCCAATTGGCCACAGCAATTCCGCTGTACCCAGACGCCAGAGAAAATCAAAATACAAGCACAGCAACCCCGGTTGCCACCGACATTGATCTGGGCCCAGAGAACTGGACCGCATGGGAACGCCAGGCCTACTCCAAACTCCAACAAGGATTTGGCCAACCATCGGTTCTCGCCAAGAGCGAGAAAGGAATGGTCTCGGGAACTTCGGCGGCGATGGCTGTTCACGCCGGGCTCAAAGCCCTCGATGCTGGCGGCAACGCCATGGACGCCGCGCTCACCATTGCGTTGGCCCAAGTCGTACTCGATGCCGGGTGCTGGAACAGTTATGCTGGGATTCTGAATCTGGTCTACTACGACGCCAAGACTGGCCAAATCACAACACTCAACGGCGGATACAACATCCCCCTCGCCGAGACCAAGCCCGAAACAATCCCAGGCCAACCCAATGTCGATGGACGGTCGGTACTTGTGGGCGGCTTCTTCCCTGCGTTTGAAGCGGCCCATGAGCGGCATGGGCTTTTGCCCTTCCAAACACTCTTTGGGCCTGCGATTCATTTTTCAGAGCAAGGATTCACAGTCGACCCAATGCTGGCTCTGCTGATTGAAATGCGCCGCGATGTCCTGAGCCAAGACCCCCACACGCGATCGCTCTTTGAAAGCTCAACTGGGACACTTCTCAAAGCAGGCGAAATTCTCAAACAACCCGCGCTGGCAAAGACACTCCGAACCGTATCTGAAAATGGCTCCGACGGACTGTACCAAGGCGACTGGGCCAAGGAGGTTGCTCAGAAAGTGCAGGCACGGGGAGGGCGGATCAGTGCCAAAGATTTCACTGCATATGAACCACTCTGGGAAGAACCCCAGTCAGTCGAGTTCGCTGGATACAAGGTGTATTCCCTCGGCAACTCTGAACTTGGCGCGACGCAGTTGATCGAAGGGCTTGGGCTTGCCGAGGAAACAGGGCTCACCCAACCCGGCACTGAAACCGAAAGTGCCAAAACCAAAAACATGTTGATGCAGATCAGCAAACTTTCCCACCTTCTTTCAAGTGGCCCTGCGGTGACTCGGCAAGAGCGAACCGATCTGGCGGCCCTCTACTTACCACACCTGCAAACCGCGGGCTGGGAAATCAGTTTGCTTGAGAAGGTTCAGGAGATTCAAGCAAGAAGTCACTCCGACTCGGTTGTCGCTTGGGACAGTCAGGGCAATGTCGCCGTCTTGGTCCACTCGATCAACACCACTTCATGGGGCGACCTGGGCATCTTCGTCGGAGGCGTGTCCATCCCCGATTCAGGCAAGTTCCAACAACTCCGCGCCAAACACGCAGGCCCAGGCGGGCGACTTGCGAACCTGACGAATCCGGTCATCGTCCTCCGTGATCAAAAGCCACATCTGGCGGCAGGCGCCATCGGTGCAGGACTCCACGAAGTCATGTTCCAAAACCTAATGTCGGTTCTTGTGGGCCAGATGGATCCGCACACTGCGGATCGTTTGCCCAAGTTTTGGGGAATCGACTATCAACCAACCCCTCTAGGCCAGTTTGCTTTCTACATTGAGCAAGGCATCTTCTCAACGGAGTTTCTCGCAGAGATACTTGAGCGCAACCAGCCGTTGACACCGCTTTCTACTTTGGAAATCACCGGACGAAAAGGATATTGGGTCGGTATCCGAAAAGGAATCGATGGCCTAGAAGGTTGCTCGCCCCGCTATTTCAACGGCATTGCCGAAGGACAGTGACATCCATACCTTTTATTCACAAATACCTTTGCCTTACGAGCCAAGCACATTCACTAAATAGTAGCATTTAGTACATCCAAACAACCCGGGCTACCCGTCTGCATTTCTTTGATTAGAATGGATTGATAAACTCTGGCTGGGTCGTGTAGACATTGTCTTCGACCGTCGATGGGTCGCCGTCGGGCCCTGCTGAGTAGAAATATGGGCGTTGTGATGGGCACTTGCCACCATCCGAATCGGCCTCGATCCCAAGCGTGGTATTCCGGTCGATCGTCAGAATCTTATTTCTCCGAATCTCAGTAATCGGAATCAAAGTTGAATCCACAGGCAAAACATCTACCGTAAAAAATCCATTATTGGGATCCATCACATCGAGAAACCGCCCCGAATTGCCCAGCACCCGCCGACCAGTCTCGATAATCCCATCAAACTTCGGATGCACATACCGAATCGGATTGCCCCACGCATCAAACACCGTCAACATCCCCGGCTGAAGATCATCCACCACATCATAGTGCTTGATCAACCGGTCACTGATCTGCCCAGTCAACCCTGAAATATCCGATGCATGCTCGATCGAAACCAA
This sequence comes from Phycisphaerales bacterium, assembly GCA_026982035.1. Lineage (GTDB taxonomy): Bacteria > Planctomycetota > Phycisphaerae > Phycisphaerales > UBA1924 > UBA1924. The sequence continues at coordinate 6,352 of JALSHW010000306.1, forward strand.
AAACAACCCCACCGAATTGATCTGATAATGCCGTACCGGCGCGTCAGGATTATCCTGAGGCCGCTCCACATTGAACACCCCATCCACGGCCGGGTAATACAACACATCCCCCGCAACCTGCCCGGCGACTTGTTCCTGAAGCGTCACCGCAACCAAAGGCGACGGAATCGAACCCGTCGTGCTGATGTACTCATCAAGCATCTGGTCAAGCACCTGCAACACCCCCTCGGTCGCACGCTTGCGTCCAGAGTCGGCCATCGAAGCACCCACTCCAATCGTAATGGCCGCCAACAACGCAATGATGGCAACCACCACCACCGTTTCAATCAATGTAAAGGCCCTCAAAAAGCCCCCACCGTTCATCTTCGGCTCATGTATGCGATTGGAGTTCATGTTCATGCAGTTGGCTCCGGCAATGCGAGCGAGTGAATCGGGAGGTCATTGGACACATGATACGAGATCAACCTCGATAGACGATATGCGTCCAGTTGCCCGAGTTGATATACGCCTCGATTTGATCTTGGATCCCTCCTCAGGGCATCAAACGGGCGGTTCAGGCCGCCAATCAGACAAATCAATGGTTCATTGGTCTCCCTTTTGATCACCTGGCTGATTTCCATCTCCTGCAGCCGATTTGCCCGAAGTAGGTTTGGACCCCTTCTTGGCCGACTTGGGCGTATACATCGCTCCGCCTGTAAATCCAGGCCCCACGATTGAAGAGCCCATGATGTTCCCCGTCGAGGCGGTCCCAGGCCGGGGCTGCCCCTGCCTTTGCCCTTGTTGATTTCCTCCCTGCAACGAACCCGTCGGGGCCGCCGGGCGTGGAGCAACCGGACGAGGCGGAGGGGCCGCCAATCGGGCCTTGAAGATGTATCCAGTCACCTGCTCACGAATCTCCCGCATCATCCCCTGGAACATCCGCTGCCCTTCACGCTTGTACTCGATCTTGGGATCCGTCTGGGCAATGGCCCGGAACCCGATGGTGTCGCGGAGTTGATCCATCGAATACAGATGATCCTTCCACGAAGTATCCAAGGTCTGGATCAACACCATCTGCTCAAACTGGACCAACTCAGGCCTCGACAGCGTCTCGACCCGCGCCTGAATCGCCGGCTCACGATCATCCTCATCCAGATACCGCATCCGCTCAGTGATCCCTTCGCCATAGCGTTCCATCAACACCGCATCAAGTTCGTCATCGTCCTTGGTTGCCAATGCTTTTTCGATCATGATCGAAAGATCATCCGTCTTGAGTGACTCGCGTGTGGCCTCAATAATCATCTCACGAATTTTCGCCGGAGGCGTGGTCTTGATCTGCTCTGGAGTCAACTCAAGACCGATCCGATCCTTGGCCCATTTGGACAAGTTCTCAAAGGCCGCCGTCAAATCCTGCCGGGCGATGAGTTCGGTCCGCTGCATAATAAAGTCCGCCGGGAACTCGGCCTCACGCTTGGCATACAACTCGCGAGCCGTCTCAATAATCAAATCCCGCACAGCCAACTCTTCGTCCTTGTGCGCGTTGAGAATCTCGTCAGGACCAATCTCCTTGGTAAACTTATCCTTGACCCATTTGGCGAGTTGCTCGGCACCATACCGAGGATCAGCAAACTCCTCGATCCGTTCCAATGGCTCTGCATCAATCTTGGCAAACGCCGCTTGTTCGAGCATGTCCTGCACAGCCCGCCGCTCCGAAGCCCCACCTTCACGCAACGATCCAGTATCCAGCTCGATCCCAAACCGATTCTTGGCCCAACGGTGCAACCCCGCCGAATCAAAGTCAATCGAAACCTCAGACCCTTCAATAGGCATGTATTCACCAAGCGTAATCACAATCGTCGCCGTCACATCTTCCTTGGCCAATCGACGGATCGCCATGTCCATCTCCGTCGCGTCCTTACCTTTGAGTCGTTCAGGAAGAATCGAACAATCAAGCTGCTCGCGGGCATAGTCAGCCGCGCAAGTTGCCGGATAATCATCATCAAGGTACTCAGCAATCGCATCATCGACCACATCCTCGATGTATTCAAACACCAAATCCTTGACCTGACGCCCCTCAAGAACCCGCTGACGCAAGCCATAGAACCGCTGCCGCTGATGTTCCATCACTTCGTCATACTCAAGGATATTTTTGCGAATCTGGAAGTTGCGTTCTTCGACCTTCTTCTGGGCCCGTTCAACATTCTTGGACAACCAAGGATGCTCGATCGCGTCGCCTTCCTTCATCCCAAGCCGCGAGAGCAACTTCATCGTCGTCTCGCCAGCAAACATTTTCATCAGATCATCTTCAAGCGACACAAAGAACCGCGACGATCCCTTGTCCC
>JALSHW010000307.1 GCA_026982035.1 Phycisphaerales bacterium
TCCGGATTCCCCGCAAGATCAACCAGCAGATCACCCTGGGCAAACAGCACCAAGAACGCAGAAACATCCGCAAAGTTCAAAATCCCGTCAGGTGATCCATCCGGGCTCCCCGCAAGATCACCACACTTGATCCCGCCTTCAACCTTGGGTCCATACAACACTATCGCAAAATCCGCCGACGGCATAAACGGATCACAACTAAATCCACCAAAAAAGAATGGCCCCGTATAACTCCCGTTTGGCCAAATCAACCCAAAGGCATCCTCAGTCACCGGAGCCCCAGGCCCAGGCACCCAATCCCAAGTCTCGCTCTCAGGATCAAAAATCGCCTCACCCGGCTGAGCCAATCCATAGACAACCCCCGCCATTGCAAAATCATTGACATCACCATCAATCCCAGTCTGCGAATCCGAATCCCCATCCGCATTATCCAGATCCCGCGTCCCCGGCTGCGTGAAATCAAGCGACCACCCCCAATCCGCAAGCCCATCCTGATCAATATCAATATCAGGAATCCCATCGGAATCATTGTCACGCAAATCAAATCGAGGGTTATGCACCGCCGCTTCCTGCATGTCAGAATCGGTATCGCCGAACTCAAAACTCAACGAATTTGCTCCCAAATCAACATCAGCCGTGTAAAACGCCACCGTCGCAGGATCAGGCGGATATTCCCCAGGCAAACTATAAAAAGTAAAATCAATAATCGGCTCCGCAGTGTGTTTCAGTGAAGACTCCCGCCCATTCATCCCATCCCAGAATGTCCAAGTCGCCCCAAACCCCTCAACCCCATCAGCAAAACTATCAGAATTCGTATCCGTATCGGCATGATCCGTGATCCAATGCACCTGCACACAATCCACCACCGTATCCATCGGAATATCCGCCCAATCCAACAACTCAGGACTGATATTCAACCCAGGCGTCCCACCAGGAATATCCAACTGATAAAACAAAATCATATTCTCATCCGGACACCCAGTCGCAGGCCCACCAATCACCCAAATCTCTTCCCAAACAGTCGATGGTTCTTCCTCCCCTTCCAACCCCACCGCATCAATCATCGTCATCAACCGCTCCCCCGTTCCCACATTAAAATAAAGATGCCCAGCATGACGATACTCCCCCCCATTCAACTCAATCTCAACAGGAACATCCAACGCCACAGCGGTTCCCGCCAACCCAATAATCAATACGCTCAAAGTTTGCACATTCATTTCGATCTCCTTTTTCAAATGGCAACTAAAACCTGTACGACTCATAGAACATACAGCAAAACAACACGCAACAAAGCAACATTCCACCCAACTGCATCCACTTTCGGTCTTCCTACCAGCCCCCTAGGAAAAAAGACCCAGACCTCCCACAAATCTACCCATACACACCCATACAAAGAAAAAACCCGCCATAAATGACGGTTGGATAAACAAATTTCTAAACAATCCATTTTCAAAACAAGCAAGAAAAATACCACTCCCCTGTTGAACAAGAAAGAAATACAAACCCCTTATGGACATCCCGTAGAAAAAATCACCAAGTACGCCGATACATCAAGAAAATTGAGCAGCCCGTCCGGTGTGCCATCCGGATTCCCGGCAAAATCCATCCGAAAATCGCCCGCAGCATAAAGTGTTAAAAACGCTGAAATATCCGAGAAATTGAGTACTCCGTCTGGTGTTCCATCAGGATTTCCTGCAAGATCACCACATTCAAAATCAGGAATCCCGCTTCCAGAATACAGCACCGTCTGAAAATGCGCCGCAGGCGTATACCCAATTTGACCCGGCGAACAATCCAACCCGCCAAACCAGGAAGCTCCAATAACACTCAAGTAGCCCCCAAGTGGATTCTCTGTCCATCCCAGCATAAACGCATCGTTCATAGGTCCAGCAGTTGGCCCATCAGAAATCCAACTCCACTCATCGGCAACAGAGTCATATTCTGGATGCCCAGGCGTTGGCGATCCAAAAACTTATCCCTTCAAAATATCAACCCATTCTGACCACCCCTTCCCACCCTCTCCTCTCACGCATATCATTACCCAAAGCAAAAAAACGCCCACCGGAGCCCAGCAATGTCACACACCAACACCTCCATCTCAGGCCCAGGCCTTGATCAAGTCAACCTCGAAAACATCGACCCCCACGCCGTCACCATCTCAGGCATCGTCCTCGATCCCTCCTACACACCCGACAACCTCCCCACTTCCCTCCAAAACTTCGACCGCGACATCAACAACCCGGGCGCCTTCCCCTACACCCGAGGCCTCTTCCCCAACGGCTACCTCACCCGACTCTGGACCATGCGCCAGTTCGCCGGCTTCGGCTCGGCCGACGACACCAACGCACGATTCAAATACCTCCTCCAAGCCGCCAAAACATCCACCAAAGCAAACACCGGCCTCTCCACCGCCTTTGACCTCCCAACACTCATGGGCAGAGACTCCGATGACATGCTCTCGATTGGCGAAGTCGGAAAATGCGGCGTCGCCATCGACACCATCGAAGACATGCACCGTCTCTACAAAGACATCCCCATCGACTCCGTCACCGTCTCCCAAACAATCAACGGCCCCGCATGTGTCATCTGGGCCATGTACCTCGCCATGGCCAAACAACGCAACATCCCCTGGAACACCCTCGGAGGCACACTCCAAAACGACATCCTCAAAGAGTTCCACGCACAAAACGAATTCATCTATCCACCAGAAGCATCCGTCAAACTCGTCGTCGACACCATCGAGTTCCAAGCCCAACACCTCCCAAAATGGAACTCCGTCTCCATCTCCGGCTACCACATCCGAGAAGCCGGCTCCTCGGCCCCACAAGAACTCGCCTTCACCCTCCGCGACGGCATGGAATATGTCGAGGCCTGCCTCATAAGAGGCATGGACATCGACTCCTTCGCCCCACGCCTCTCCTACTTCTTCAACGCCCACAACGAGTTCTTTGAAGAAATCTGCAAACTCCGCGCCGCAAGAAGAATTTGGGCAAGAATGATGCGTGACCGCTACGGCGCCAAAAACGAACGCTCTTGGTTCATGAAAACCCATGTCCAAACCGCTGGCTGCTCCCTCACAGAACAACAACCCCTCAACAACATCGTCCGCGTCGCCTACCAAGCCATGGCCGGAGTCCTCGGCGGCTGCCAATCACTCCACACCGACTCCATGGACGAAACCCTCGGCCTCCCAACCGAACAAGCCGTCACCGTCGCCCTCCGCACCCAACAAATCCTCGCCCACGAAACCGGCGTCACCAGAACCACCGACCCCCTCGGCGGCTCCTACTTCATCGAAGCCCTCACCGACAAAATCGAAGCCGAAGCCCTCGACTACATCGAGCAAATCGACAACATGGGTAGGGGCCCCTGGAAACCAGAACACGCAACAACATCCACCATCGACCAAGGCGGCGCCGTCGCAGGCATCCACCAAGGTTTCTTCCGCCGCCAAATCGCCGAAGCCAGCTACCGCTACTCCGAAGAATGCGAAGCCGGCGACCGAATCATCGTCGGCGTCAACCAATACACCGACGACCACGAAGAACGCCCCATCGACATCCTCACCATTTCCGAAGAAGTCGAAACCATCCAAAACGAGCGTCTGACCGACTTCAAACAACGCCGCGACGACAAGCAAGTCGAGGCCGCCCTCCAATCCATCCGCGACGACGCCAGAGCCAACAAAAACATCATGCCCGCCCTGGTCGAAGGTTCATTAGCCAACTGCACCCTAGGCGAAATGGTCCAAGCCATGGCCGACATCTACGGCCGCTACACCGGCGGCCCAGAGTGGTAGCACCTCAAATCATAACAGAGATACAACCTGTTGACATCTCCCAATCCGTCGTCAAACACCTTGATTCTAAGGGTTTTCTGGTCCGCGAAGGCACGATGGTCGATGCAACAATCATCGAGCAATCAACGAACGCAAAGAACGACGACGGCGAAAACACACGCGATCAAGACGCGAGTTTCACAAGAAGCACGGCAAGACCCATCACGGCTACAAAGCGTACATCGCCTGCGATTCGTCGGATGTGATCACGGAGTACAAGGTGACGACGGCCAAGGTGCATGATTCAAAGTGCATCGACGAACTCGTTGAAGGTGAAGAAGAAATCGTGTACCGGAGCGTGTGGCTTGGGTCGAGAGGTTTGGGTCCTGTGCCAAAGAAGTGATGAAGTGCGCGGTGGCTGCACGCTGATCGGAGCCAAGCGGCTCGAATCGCTTGGATTTATGACTCAAACGACCGGCTTGAGCAAGGTAATGGAAAATATTGCATCCACCCCCGATTTCGAGTAGAATCAGGTGAGAGTGTCTGATTGGCCAGAGACTCCTTGAATTCCAGCTCCAATCATATCATGGTTTGCGGAGAATGTTTTGGAACTCCGTCCGAGGTAAGAAAACCGTTCTATTTGGAATTCTTTTGGAACTCACCACTCTATTTCCACAAAAAAACCGCGATCTTTCAACAAGAACACGGTTCAACGGAGCAGGGGGGATTCGAACCCCCGATGACCCTGGGGCCATACTGGATTTCGAATCCAGCGCATTCAACCGCTCTGCCACCGCTCCAAATTGGGTTGAGGGGCAGTATAGACCGGAAATGAGGAATTGAGCCAGCTTTGAGAAGAGAGTTTTTTGGTGGTGGGTGTGTGGGGGTGTCGAAAGAGTGGTATGCCATTGGAAGACACGGTCAATCAGGGATTTGCGTTGCTCGATTGGGTGGTTCTTGGGGGGTATTTTGTGGTGCTGGGGGTGACTGGGGTGATCTTTAGTCGACGGACTCCCAAGGACACCAAAGACTATTTTTTGGGTGGCCGACGGATGCCCACTTGGGCGGTGTCGATTTCGATCGTGGCGACTTCGCTCTCAGCGGTGACCTTTATTGGGGCGCCACAGGAGGCGTACAAAGGAAACCTGACCTACCTGGCAACCAACATCGGGATGGTACTTGCGGCGATGATCATCGCCTTGCTCTTTATTCCTGCGTTTTACAAATCACAATCGGCGTCGATTTATCAGTTGCTTGAAACTCGGTTTGGGCCTGGTGCGCGGAAGTCTGCGAGTGTGGCCTTTATGCTTGGGCGGGTGTTGGCATCTGGAGCGCGAATCTTTGCTGGAGCGATACCGGCGTCGATCTTGCTCTTTGGGTTGGAGAAGGGGACTGACCCTGGGCATCTCATGGCCGCCATTGCGATCTTGACGACGGTGGGGATTGTGTACACGCTGGCTGGGGGGATCAGTTCGGTGATTTGGTCGGATGTGATTCAGTTTGGTATTCTGATTGGAGCGGCGTTGTGCGCGATTGTGTTGATTGTTGGTTCGTTCAATGTACCTTTGACGGAAATTATTGAGCAACTCAAAACCGGCGGGCCTGAGGAGACTTCCAAACTGAGGATCTTTGATCTTTCGCTTGATCCCAGAGAACGATATTCGCTCCCGGCGTGCATCATTGGATTTACGCTCCTTGGGATTGGGTCGTATGGCACTGATCAGGATTTGGCCCAGCGATTGCTCACTTGCAAATCCTCAAAGGATGGGGCTCGATCGATCATTCAGGGCATCTTGCTTGGAATTCCTACTACAGCGATTTTTCTGAGTGTTGGGTTGCTGCTCTGGATCGTCTACCAGAGGCCTGAACTGACAACGCTTGGGGCCCGTGAAGCACCTGACGAGTCGATGACGGTGTTTTTACACTACATATTGACCGAGATTCCGGCTGGGGTTCGGGGATTGATGATGGCGGGGTTGTTTGCGGCCGGGTTGTCGAGTTTGAACAGTGCGATCAATGCGATGGGGGCGGCGTTTGTGTCGGATTTGTATCGGCCGAGTACTGAAGCGCGAGAGATTTCAAAGAGTGATCGACATTTCGTGGTTGTTGGTCGGATGGCGGTGGTGTGTTGGGGCGTGATTCTTGGGTTGTTTGCGATGGTGTGTATCTACTGGCAACGGGCCGAGAATGATACGCTGATCGGGTTTGCATTGAGTGTGATGACCTTTGCGTATGCGGGTTTGATTGGGGTGTTCTTCACGGCATTATTCACCAAACGAGGATCGTCTCGATCGGCTATTGCCGCGTTGATTGCTGGGTTTGTGTGGATGCTGATCAACCAGCGGTTCGTGTACAACTCGATGGCGTTTCTTGATCGGCCTTGGATTACCGATTGGTATGACATTCACTTCACCTGGAAACTGACCGTCGGCGTGATGATTTCGATGTCGATTTGTATGATGGGAAGAACTCAGAAGTCTTGATTGGCGAGCTTGGCGGCGCCTTGGGCGGCGTGGTGTGAAGTGGTTGCAAAGTCGAGTGTCCAACTTTGATCGGCCAGTGTGGTGAGTTGATCGTTGACCAGTTCGTGAATCAATTGGCGATGTGGTTTGAATGCCAGGCCGACGCCGCCGAGGAGGGCGATGCGATTGGGGAGGTAGATGGCGTGGATGATTCGGAGTGTTTGGACAAGTGCTTGGATGGGTGAATCATCTGACGCCAACGAAGTTAGGTCCAGTATTGACCCGTTGGCATATTGGCTCAGTGCCGGGGCACCGAAATAGGATTCGGGGGTGTTTCGGATACCGGTGTGATTGATGCGGTCGGTGTCTCCAAATCGTCCGATGTCCATGTCGCCGATGTGGCCGATGCCTGATTGACCCATGGTGACGATGGTGTCGTTGTCGAGTACACAGAGTCCGATGCCGGTGCCCAAAGAGAGTGCCGCGGTTCGGCCTTGGATTGGATGGGCGGTGGCGTAGTCGTACCCGGCGGCGTCGGCATCGGACACGACGCGAAACTTTGGGACAGGTTGCTCAAAGACCGAGCGGAGAAGGTCTGGAAATGCCCAGCCATTGAGGGCGGGGAGATTGGTTGATCGCTCGATGGCGGACTTGGCTGAGTTCATTCGTCCCGGAAGGCAAAGCCCGATACGCTGAGGGGTGGTGATGTTGAGCTTGGATAGTCCGTCTTTCATTGCCGCGGCGAGTTGGGTTCGATCTGGATTGGAGTAGTGCGAACTTTGAGCGACTTGCCATGGCCCCCCACTGCTGCTGGTGCTGTCGTTGGTATTTGGAGCAACGATTTTGACTGAGGAGCCGCCGATGTCGATGCCGATGCCGATGCCGATGCCGAGGCCGAGGATACTGTCGTCACCGATGGACATTATGGGTTTCCAACGCGGGTAATGAGGTCGGCCAGAGCATTGCGTTTGAGTTTTCGGAGATGCTGTGCGGCCTCGTCTTTGTTCTGGTCGGGATTTGGAGACTCAAAGAGTGTTGCATAAGCGAAGATGGCGAATCGCTTTGGATGACCCAAAGCGATCTGGTAGGAGGTCTGGATGTTGTCGGTGTGTTTGTAGGAGCCGATGCCTGGGACGATTTTGGATTGATCGACTTTGGCTTGCCAGGAGGCGAGGTCTGATGAGTATTGCTCGTTGTTGTCCGTGTAGATCATGGGCATGATGGTGTCGATGGAGCCATTGTTGGCCCAGGAGACGGCGTCTTGAAGATAGCGATCATTGGCCAGGTCTGGGCGTCTCCAGACGGCGGCACTCAAACGGACGCCTCGCTTGGATTTGATGGATTCTTTGTTGATCCGTTGAACCAATGTCGAGATTCTGGACTTGATCCATTGCTGGTATTGGCTTCGATTGATTGTGGAGGGATCGCCGCTTCGTTTGGTTTCTTTAGAGTAGAGGGCTCGGCTGACGGGGTCGCCTGGCATGAGTTGGTTGGGTTTGATTTCGTCGGCCAAATAGCGGATGTAGTCGAGGTGGATGCCATCGAGATCGTAGCGATCGACCAGATCGCGGATGACCGCGACGATGTGGTCGTGGACCTCATCGAGAACCGGATTGACGACGACATAGCCATCGTGGAGTTGCTGAACATTCCCGGCTTGGTCGCGTAGTCGCCATTCGGGATTGGTGTGGTAGATGTGGGTGCGATCGACAGGGGGAATCTTGCCTCGCCACAGGGGCATGACATTGACCCAGGCGTGGATGCGAAGATTGTGGCGATTGGATTCGTCGATGGCGATTTGCAAGGGGTCAAAAATTGGAGGGTTTGGATTATATTTGAGGAGTTCGATGCCCCAGGGTTCGAGTTTGGAGGGGTAGTAGGCGTCGGCCTGGCCTCGGACTTGCCAGTAGATGTCGGTGAACCCGATGGAAGCGGCGTTGGCGATGGCTTTGCGGATATCTTCTGGGGATTGGTAGTCCCATCGGGTGATCCAGAGGCCATGCTCTGGGGCGATGATTCGCGGAGCGGTGTCGTATCGGCCTTGCCCGATCAGGACACAGCCAGAGATGGTGAGCAGACACAGGGCGATGAGCAGTCGAATCATTGGCATGGAGTTTCCTTACTACGGGCATCATATCAAAACGCATCTCATTGCGCCGTGATTTTATACCCGTTGTAAGAATCGAACATCGTTTTCAAAGAGCATCCGGATATCGGGGATGCCGTATTTGCCCATGGCGATGCGTTCGATACCGAATCCAAACGCAAAGCCCGTC
>JALSHW010000308.1 GCA_026982035.1 Phycisphaerales bacterium
ACTTCGACCAGTGCCGAGAGAATCATGGCGACGCTTTGTTGATCCTGGACAATGCGATGATCGAGTGATCGTTCTTTGAGGTCTTTGCTGATTGCGTGCAACAAGAGTTCCATTTGGTCATGGGCCAGTGAAAAGATTGGTGCGTCGCGGAGTTCGGTGGTTTGATCGAGCATGTCGCGGAGTTGGGTGTTGAGCGTGTCTTCTTGGTTGCTGAGTTGTCTGGCTTTGGCTCGTTGGCGGCGGGTGAGTTGTTGGCCGATCATGGGTTGGGTTTGGATGGTGATCTGGGATTGTGTTTCGAGTGCTGATTGGTAGTGTTCTTTGAGTTGGTCGCGGAGTTTCTGGGCTTGTCGATCGGCGGCCGCTTGGTCTTGCTTCTGGGCTTCATCAAGGGCGCTTTGGAGATGCACCAACGCCGCCAGTTCTGATTGACGAGCCAGATTCAGATCCACCGGCTCTGCCCGGAGGGCGACGATGGCTTTGGATTGTGATTCAGTGGCTCGCGTGAGTGAGTCGGCGATGGATTGGGTTTCGGGGTAGGCCGCGGCGGCTTCATCGCGGATGGCCAGTGTGTTGGTGCGCAATGCGATCAATGGTTGATCAAGATTTGGTTTGCCTTGGTCGATGCGGGCGAGTTCATGATTTTGATCGTCGATGATGGCCTTGATCGATTCGATCAGCGAGGCGAGCTTTCGGCGGAGTGCCGAGTCTCGTTTTTTTTCGGCCTGTTCGATCTGTTCGAGCATGTTGTCGAGTTCTTCGAGGACTTGCTGTTGGGTACCGGCTGCCGATGAGGTCTGGTTTTGAGCGATTTCTTCACCGGCTTGGGCGAGTTGTTCTTCGATGCCTGAGTTGCGTCCTTGGGTCGCCGCATCGCGGATGCCTTGGGCTCCTGTTGGATTGTTCTGGTCGAGTGCGTTGGCTTGTTGGTCGAGGCCGTCGAGTGTTTCGCGGGCGTCGTTGGCGGTTTGGCGTTGTTTATCGAGGATTTTTTGGAGCATCGAGCGTTGGTCTTGGGTCAGCTCGTCCATGGATTTGCCGGCGGTGTGTTTGCCGAGCTGTTGGGTATCTTCGAGGAGTTCCTGAACTTTGGCGCGGAGTTCTTCGATTGCTCGGCGAGCCATCCAGGTGTCCTGCCCACGGTCGAGCATGGTCATGGCGCCTTCGAGTTGATCACGGACGGCCTGCATCTGCTGGAGGGCTTGTGGAGTGTGTTCGCGTTCTAGGGATCGGGAAGCGCGTTCTGATTGATCCGTCGCAGCACTGAGTCCGCGATCGAGGGCCTTGAGCATCGGAGATAATTGCGGATCACGAATACGGCTTTGCTCAAGCTGTTGTTCAAGAGCATCAATCGACTCGATGCGCGATTGGAGCTGCTCGGTAAGTGCCGATTGATCGTTGGGTGAGACTGGCGAGTTGTGCGTTTTGGCGATGAGTTCTCGTTGGCGGTCATCGAGTCGTCGGAGAATCTCGCTGATGGAGCCCAGTTGTGTTTCTACCAGTTCGATGATGGCTTGGTCTTCAACAATCCGCAACACCCGAGGCGGCGATCGTCCAACAAGCCCGCCAATATCGGTTCCGATGGCGATGATTTCGATCGAGTGTCCCGGTTCAAGGTTTAACTGTTCAAGATCAAGTTGAGCGGTGACACTTTGGCGTTGGAGACGATCGGGATTGATTTCGAAAATCTGAGTTGTCTCAGTGGGGTTTCCGATGATCACTCGGTCGATGGCGGCCGATGAAAGCCCAAGATCATCGGTGACCAATCCATCGACCTGAATCACCGCCCGTTGGCCGACGACCAGATCGGTGCTTGGGTTGGTGATGGTTGCTTCTGGGGGTGCGTCTGAAACGATCTGGACGAAAATATCCAGCGACCCGCGAGGGTCAAGGCCGTATTGGTCGGTCACATGAATGTCAAAGCGGTCGCTCTGAGATGGAGCAATGGTTTTTTCGATGGTGTTGGAGACGGGTAAACCAGAATCGGATTCAGAGACCGGCGAATCAAAGACCCATCGCAAATTCACCGATGATCCCGCAAGTATCGGCCCCAATGAGAGCGACGGCGGATTGAGCGTGTGCTGTCCAACGATGAATCGAGAGCCCGACACATCCAAACCCTTTGCATACTCAGGGAGCGTAATGATGGATTCGACCCGCTGGAGTTTGGGCGGATGAACGATGGCGATGCGTTGAGCCGGGCTCTGATCGTCGCGGGTTTGGATGCGGTATTCAAGTGTGGTACCATCGGGGATGGAGTTGGCCGAGAGCGTGTGGATTGGGAGAAGTTGATCGTAGAGTTGGCCATCGCCGGCTTGATTTTGTTTGTTCAATGCCAGCGTTGTCCAGTTGATGATTGGTTGATTTTGTGCATCCACCAATCGCCAGCGAACAGATGCGTCTGGATCATCAAGCGATGGCCCGATCGCTGCCCCGGCAAGGAACGCTCGATCGGATGGATGGTGCTGGGCATGTTCGAGCAGATGAATCTCGAATTGTTTGGGCCATTGGGCTTGTGTCCAGGGAGTGAGCATCCGTCGAGCACCGATCTGAATCAAGATCGGCGAGTTGATCGACAGGATTCCCAGTAACACCAGACCAAGTACAATCCCGACCATCTCATACATCGGCCCGCGACGAAGCGTTGCCCGTGCGGCCGATTGATTCAGATGTCTGGACGATTGCTCGTTGATGGCTTGGATCAACGCCCGTTCGATTGGGTCGGTGTTGATGGTGTCTGGCAAATCAACAATCGCCGCCAAGCCCGGTTCAGGACGGGTCAGATTCAAGGCCAAATCACTGGGCGTAGGAACCACATCAAGAGTCCGGCCAATCCATCGCCGATACCCCCACGCCCCAAGAACAACCAAACCAACCAAAATCATCCAACGAAGAATCGCCCCAAAGTGAAACGCCATATCCAACCCAACACCCAACGAGAGAACCCCGACAATGCATCCAATCCACCACAACACACTCCGCACGATCAACCGACGGCGAAGCCGAACGATGGAGCCGCCAAGCGTCTCATGCACAGAAGGCCCGTTGGGCAATGCTGTGGCGTGTGTTGGAGGATTGGGTGTGGACATGGTGTTTCTGGGTCTGGTTTGTTAGATTCTTTACGCCAGGCGGAGCATGCGCCTTCCGATCCATTCAATGCTCAGAAGCAGGATCAGGACGATCAATACGATTGGCCGATCCCACAGGGCTGTGGTCTGGGGCGGGAGTGTGGTGGTTCGGGTGCGATTGGGGAGGATTGTTGGGAGTTGATCAAGTTGGTCGGTTGTCAAGGTTTGCCCGCCGGTGTGTGTGGCCAATGCGATCAGTGAAGGATGGTCGGTGTTTGGATTGGTTGACTCGGCCCATGCGGCATCGACGCGGATGGTCTGGCTGATCGGATCGGGCCCGATCAATGGATGGGACACACGCACTTGATAAACCCCCGGCTCATTGGGTGTCCAGATGGCTGATCGGCGTTGTCCGTTGCCAACCATCGGTATTTCTATTTCTGGAAGATTGGACGAAAGCGGATCGAGGACGGCTTGGATGGTTTGTGGAAAATCATCCATGATCGCAGCGTCAAAGAGTTCGAGTGTCATGCGGACGGGATGTTCTGGGGTGGGCCGTGTTGGTGTGGTGGTCAATGCCGCTGGTGACGCTCTGCGGGCGATGGTCCCGCGTCCGAGTGTGCGGATCATGGGCAGCCAGAACTGTTCGGGGACATCTTCGCCTCGGCCATAGCGCCATCGCCAGATTTCATCGGTGCCGACATAGCCCACTTGTCCGCGGCCGTAGCGCATGGTCGTCACCAGTGCGCGTTGAACCTCAGCATTGCCATCTTCAATGGATTGAGCGGTCGCCAGCACACCCACGCCCGGCTTGAGATCATCAACCGAGATGGAATGGGTCCATCGCAGGATCGTCCATCCAGCGTCAGAATTGTCGATGGCCGTTGTCGTTCCCTCATTGCCGATCAACAAGCCCACTCGGCTGGCTTGCTCGGTCAAGGACGCCACCACTGGCTCAAAGTGATTGGTGCCAGTGGAAATCGAATCGATCTTTCCGCTCTGCATTGGAAGCAACGGAGCCAGTTGTGAATCGCCCCACGCCTTTGGTGTTGAGCCCTCACCAGCGATCCACAGCAGCCCGCATCCGCGCGTTTCGATGTGTTCTTTGAGTGAATCCAGTTGTGATTCAGAAAGTAGATCAGGCCGAACATCGCCAAGAATTACCACATCAAAGGGTTCCCACGCCTCGGGTGAATCTGGCATCGGCCCGCTCATGGGCTGCCCTTCTTCAATAAACCGGCGGTCCGCCGCCAGCAGCATCGTCGTGGCGTTGACGGTGGATTCTCGCATCAGAATATTCTTGAGATACCGATACTCCCATCGCGGATACCCATCAATATACAGCACCCGCATTGGCTCAGAAACAACACGAAGCTCGATGGCCTGCTCGTTGTTGTCGCTGACCAAATCCACACTTGGCCCATCTGCATGCACTCGAATCAACAGATTCTTTATTCCAGAGTCAGTAAAGGTATGCGAAAGATCAACAGTGATTCCCGGTTCATCTCCGACAGCCTCAGCCGATTCGTCGAGTATTTCTCCGGTATTTTGGTCGACCAACTCAAGAAATATTTCGTCGCCTGACTGGTATCCATCGGTCCCAATCTCAACCTGGATCGGCACGCGATCCTTGGCAAACACCGCGTTGGGAGATTCAACCAGTCGGATGGAGGCGTCAAAAACGGGATCATTCGATCCAATCGGAACGGCGATGACGGGGATTCCTGACCCAAGCAATGTTTCGAGCAGCCCCGCCGATGGCTCATCGTGGGATTGACCATCCGAAAAAACCACAATCCCCGACACCGGGCTCGTGCCAGCTTTGGAGAGCGCCGATTCAATGGCACCACCCAGTATGGTACTTGCGCTGTCAGCGATGGCGATTGGATCAAACATCAGAAGCCCGTCAGAACTTTCAATGGGTCTGAGTCGATTGGTGAAGGTGTACACATCCAGCGTTGAGTTTCGCCTTTGAGAATCTTGTTCCAGCGATTCAAACACCGAGGCATGGTCGGCCAGCATTTCGGCAAGCAACTCGGCCCGGCTCGTCATCGAACCATCGTTGGCGACCTCAGGCATGTTCATCGAACCAGAAGCATCAAGCAACACAATCACCCGATCCGGTTCAATCAACACCCGCCGGCGTTCGATCTGAGGCCCCAACGCCAGAACAAGCAACCCCACCACAACACCCCATCGAATCCCACCAAGCACCACCCGAACCCACGCCGGGCCACTGAGCCGGCGATAACTCAACCACACCAATACTCCCAAAGTCACAAGCACAAATCCCCACACCCAGCCCGGCATCGAAGTAGACAGACCAACACCAGAATCTTCTGCTCCAAAAGTGCCAACATCAAATCCAAAGAGCCAATCAAGCAGCGTATTCATCGGGCTGCTCCTTGTGGCCGGGTTGATTTGGTGTGTGTGCATCAACAGCATGGACGGCATGGGAGTCGATCACGCTGTAGGAACACCGTCGGGCAAGCAAGAACTCAATGACGGCCAATCCCGCTGCAATGGCAAAGAGCATCAATGCAATTGGTCGACCGGGCGTGGAAGAATCGGTGATCCCCGCTGATGCCCAATCCAGAGTTTGGTCCAGCTCAATGATGTCCATATCAGGCAAAGCGTTTTGAAGAGTGGATCGAACAGATTGAAGTGGGTTGGTTGGTGTGGCGGTATCCAAAGCGTCTGGATTGACAATCACCACCCGCTGGCTGACCCCTTGCGCATTGACCTGGACATACATCCCGGCCAATTGTGGATCGGTGGCCGTCGATGTTTGGGAACCAAAAATTGGTTCGAGTGTGTCCATGTCCATCGCCGCTGCCTCTGCGCCAGCGAGCCGAACATCGGGCGCGATGGATTTGGCAAGGAGTGATCGCAGCATTTCGTGGATCAACGCCACAAAGATCGGCCGAGCGGGAAGATCAGTCCATCGGGCATCAAAGGCCACCCCCCAAAGGATGACCGTGCCTGGGTTGCGTGCTGTGGGGTCGTTGTCATCACTGGAGACCAGCACGATTGGATCGTGGTTGGTGTCACGAAGCAATACCGATGCACCCGAACCCGGATCAAGGGTCAGTCGGTGGAAGATCGTCACCGATGCAGCAAGTTCAGCATATTCATCACTGATCCCCACCAGCAATCCACTCTGAATATCAATCGAATCGGCCAGTCCAATCGGCGTTTCAAAACTCTGGGATTGAACCGGCCCAGTGATGAATCTTGGCCAAAATTGCTCAATGGAGGCGATCCACGCAAGATCGCCAGGCAAGGCGTCGGGTGTGATGATGATCGGCATCCCCGTTGCATTGAGCCGGGCGACTCGGTCCCAACTGCGATTGTCGAGTTCCGATGGTGAAAGCACAAACAGTACATCAAGGGCCGGGTCAATCCGATCGGCTGCGGAGAGGGCATTGATTTGCTGAATCGACATGAGTCCTGCATCTGCACCCAGCACCGCTTGAATCCATCGCCAAGGGCGTATTCCGGCCTGGGCACTTTGTCCAAAGGAACCATCAAATGAATCAACGATCCCAACCCGAATCTGTTGACGGATCGGCAGCCCAACGATCCGGGTGTTATCGCGTGGGTTTGCATCGGCGGCTTGGATGGATACACGGATCAACGCCGATCCACCTCGAGCCGGGGAGAGTTGCCAGGGATCAATCGAGACGGTCTGGATCGTCTGCGTTTGCCCGACTGTCCAGTGAATCTGGGCTGTTGCCAGTTGGATATCGCTTTGCACATCATGGAGTGTCACTGTTGTTTGGAGATCTGATGCAGGGTCAGATCGTTGAAGCACGATGCGTACACCTTGGATTTCGCCTTGGTCTTGTTCCTGTTCATCGCGCCGTTGGGTCACCACTGGGCGCAGCGGGTGTGCATCAATTACAGCGATATTCAGGCCATTCATTTGAGGAGACACATCGACCAACATCTTTTCGACACCGGGCCATTCTTGATCAACGATCGTTTCTTGGTCATCGGGTCCTCCATGGCTGAGCAACAACGCCGGGATCACGATGGAGTCGTCTTCAGTTCCTGCAACCACCTCAGCGATGAGTTCAAACACGCCGTTTTGATCACGCGGGGCATCGGTTGGCGCGATGCTCTGGATTCGTGAGCGAATCAATCCCAGTTCGCTGGTTGCGGGGATTGCTTCGGCTCGTGCTGGGCTTGCCGCAGTGATGAGTGCCGCCCGATCGCCACGGGTCGGATCGAGCGTGTTGAGCAGTTCGAGGGCTCGTTGTTGTTGGTATTGGATGGATGATTGGCCCGACGGGAGGATTGATCCGCTGTGGATCGAGTTGTCCAGCACGATGACCATCGTCCGTGGCCTTTGATCGCCCAGCCCAGAACCAAGCACCAATGACCCAACCGCTCCAGCGATCAAGGCAACAATGGCGCATCTGCTCAGCAGCAGGAGCAGTTGTTCAATGGTGATGAGCCGTCGGCGTTTGCGGTACGCTTGTTCAAGGAACCGCATCGCTCCCCACGAGATGGGTCGATGTTTCCTTCGGAGCAGATGCACCAGAATTGGGATCGACACACACAGCAGCCCCGCCGTGAGCAACCAGGGGTGAAGCACGCTCAGGCCAATCATCGCACGGCACTCCGAAGTTTGGACAGTGCCGAGTTCCGCCTGGCGACAAACGAGGCGAGCGTTGGGCCGAGCCATTGGTGGGTTGAGATGATGTGGTGATCGAATCCGAAGGAGCGGATGTCGTGGGCGATGCGTTCATTGTGGTCATTGAATGCTTGGAGGTAATCGTCACGGATGGCTCGTGGGTCGATACGAATGGTGGGTTCAAACTCAAGTCCTTCGAAGGCCGCTCGGTCTTCAAACTCAAAGGTGCGTTCGGCTTGATCGAGGATTTGGAGGACGATGACATCGTGGCCTCGATGTTTGCATTTGGCCAGTGCCGATTTGAGGTCCGCCGGGTCCATAAAGCAATCCGAGAGCAGCGCGATCATGCAACGATTGTTGAGTTTGCCCATGGCTTGATCCATCACGCGGAGGATGTCGGTTTCTTGTTCGACGGGGTGGGTTGCCAGCGCATCGACGATGGGTTTCCATCCTGAGGTTCGTCCTGAGCGGGGGACCATCGCGCGGATTTGGTCGGCGAAGATCATGAGTCCTGCTCGATCGGCTTGATGGAGGGTGATGTGGGCCAGGGCCGCGGCTGTTGCGGTGGCGTGGTCGTATTTGGACCAGTTGATGCGTCCGTCGGGTGCTTGGGTGGTTGCCGAGCCCGAGGCCTCGGAGAAGAGGCGTGATCCGAAACGCATGGAGCCCGATGAATCCACC
>JALSHW010000309.1 GCA_026982035.1 Phycisphaerales bacterium
CCATCGGGGAAGCATCGGCAGATGTGTGTGTATGCCCAGGAGACGGCGAGCATGAGCAGGCCGATGGCGGCGAGGTAAAGGATTGAGGCGTGTCCGGTGAAGAGGAAGGCAAGACCGAGGACATAGAGGCGTGAGGTTCCCCAGTCGCCGTAGAGGAGTGGTCCTGCGTGGATCCACCGGAGGTTTCGGGGGCGTGAGGCGGTGGTGAGCATGGGCTGTGACGGGGTTTTGGCCTGATGGAGTCCGGTGCGTCATTGGTCCGGTAAGGGCTATTTCTGGGGTATTGTGCGGAGTATATGACTATCGGGCGTGGGGAGGGTGGTCTGTGTCCAAGGATTGTGTGTTTTGTTGTGATCTGGTTGATCCGGGTCCACAAACCGGGCGTATCTTGGTACAGTGTTGATCCGGGCCAAATGGGTCGTGCTGTAAGAGGGCGGGTTTGTGTTCCTCGTTGCGGGATGCTTTTTGTAGGAAACTTTCCGGAGCCCAATCATTGGCCTACCCTCGATGTTGGTGCAGGATTGCCAATATTCATGACTTGTGTGGAACGGATATCTGGTATGCTTGCCTCAAGAAGATTGTGGAACTCAATTCGAGAGCGTTGATTCATGTCATAGAACCAATATGTCACAGAACCAAGAAGATAACTCGATCCCTCGTCTGCTGGACGATTCGCACGCTCAAGGGCGGCCTTTGTCTCCTGAAGATACCGCGCCGCTGGATACAGGTTCTGATGATGCGGCGTCGATCGAAGATTCTGAAAAATCCATCATGGCGGCAACCAAGTCGGGGACGAATCTGGACACGCTGATCGGTCGGTTGGTGATTGATCAGGGTTTGGCGACCAGTGATGAGGTCAAGCATTGCAAGACGATGACTCGGGCTGAGGGTGAGGAATCTTCGGAAAAATCACTTGCTCATGTGCTGGTGGACCGGGAGTTTATTACCAAGCGGCAGTTGGCGCGATTGCGTGAGGCGATCGAGGCCGAGCGGTCTGGTAATAAGATTAGTGGGTACAAGATTCTTGGGAAGCTCGGTGCTGGAGCGATGGCGACGGTGTACAAGGCCAAGCAAGTTTCGTTGGATCGGATGGTGGCGTTGAAGAAGTTGCCGGAGAAGTTTTCGCAGAATCCTCAATTTATTGAGCGGTTTTTTGCCGAGGGTCGGGCTGCTGCTTCGTTGAATCATCCCAATATTGTGCAGGCCTTTGATGTGGGCAATGAGGGGGACATTTACTACTTTGTGATGGAGTATGTTGATGGGCGGACTGTTCATGAAGATATTGTTGAGCATAAGCGGTTTGACGAGAAACATGCTATTGAGATTGTGATTCAGGTTGCCGAGGCGTTGGAGCATGCTCATGGGCAGGGATTGATTCACCGGGATGTGAAGCCCAAGAATATTATGATTGCCAAAGAGGGGGTTGTGAAGCTTGCTGATATGGGGTTGGCGCGGGCGATTTCGGATGTTGAGGCCGCCGAGGCCGAGGCGGGGCGGGCGTTTGGGACGCCTTACTACATCTCTCCTGAGCAAATCCGGGGCGAGAAAAATATTGGGCCTCCGGCGGATATTTATTCGTTGGGGACGACGCTGTATCATATGGTGACGGGTGCGGTGCCTTTTGAGGGCAAGAGTCCGAGTGCGGTGATGCATAAACATCTCAAGACGGAACTGACGCCTCCGGATCATGTCAATCCACGGCTTTCGGCTGGGATCAGCGAGGTCATCGAGATGATGATGGCTAAGAAGGTCAAGCATCGGTATCAGAATTGTTCGGATTTGTTGATTGATCTTCGGGCGCTCAAGGATGGGGAAGTGCCACCGATTGCGCATCACGATGTGATGCCTGAGGCGGATTTGACGGCGCTTGCCCAGGCCGAGGCGGCGGTGGTGAGTCCGATCCAAGAGAATACGGTCAAGAAATCGAGCAATGGGATTGTTGATCGGTTGTTGTGGCCACCGTTTTTGATTGTTCTGGCGTTGCTGCTTGGGTCGTTGATTGGCAATTTGTTGATGGCCATGTGACCCAGACCCAGACCCAGACCTGAACTCAGACCCGGACTCAGACCCGGACTTGGCCGACCAAATCTTGAATAGAACTGGCCCCTTGTTTGAGGCACCATTTGTCGAGGCCTTGGATGACTTTGCGTGGGATGTTGAGGTTGGCGAAACTGCCTGCACCGATCTGCACGCAGGTTGCTCCGGCGAGGATGAACTCGGCGGCGTCTTGCCATCGGGTGACTCCACCAACGGCCATGATTGGGATGTTGGCCTGGTTGGCAAACTCAGAGGCGACGAGATGAACCAATCGCAGGGTGATGGGGTGGATTGCTGGGCCTGACATGCCTCCGGTGGTGTTGGAGAGGATGGGCTTGCGGGTGTGGACATCGATGCCCATGGCGGGAACGGTGTTGCAGAGGGTCAGCCCATCGGCCCCGGCATCGACGGCGACCTTGGCGAGATCGACGATGGTGTGGGGGGTGCCGACGGTGATGGGGGAGAGTTTGACGAAGATTTTGGTATTGGGCGTGGTTGATCGGACTTGCTCGGTGAGTTCTTTGAGGGCTTTGGGGTCGGCGCCGAATTCGAGTCCGGAGTGGACATTGGGGCAGGAGACATTGAGTTCGATGATTTTCATGGCGTCCACCGCGTCCATCGCGGTGGCGATTTGGACATAGTCGTCGATGGAGTCGCCTGCGATTGAGCCGAGGATGTTGGTGTTGATGTGTTCGATTTGAGGGGCGATGTCGGCTTTCCATGCGTCGAGCCCGGGATTGGCGAGTCCGATGGCGTTGAGCATGCCTGCCCGAGTCCATGTGATGCGTGGGAAGGGGTTGCCTGGGCGTGGTTCTTTGGTGATGGATTTGGTGACGATGGCTCCGAGGAGGCGGGGATTGATCAGATTGCAGATTTCGTCGAGTGTTCCTGCGGTTCCTGAGGCCAAGAGGATGGGTGAGGGCATGGTGATGCCACAGATTTCTGTTGATAAGCGATGGCTTGGGGTGTATCCCATGTGCACACTGTACGCGAGCCGACCTACCGTTGTGAGATTCACATGACCCGAAGGAGCCAACCAGTGGACCTCGAAACCCGTATCACACAGTTCAAGTCGCTTATCGAGAGCGACCCCGATAACGACATGGCTCATTTTTCGTTGGGCAATGCGCTTTTGCAGGCCGAGCGTTTGGATGAGGCGGCCGAGTCGTTTATTCGATGCACCGAGATCAATCGCGGGATGACCAAGGCGTTCCAACTTGCCGGTCGGGCGTTGATTGATTCTGGGAAGAAGGATCAGGCACAGGAGATTTTAACTTGGGGCTACATCGAGTCGGTGACGCGGGGGGACATGCTTCCCAAGAAGGCGATCGAGGAGATGCTCGGCGAGATTGATGCTCCGATTCCTGAGGTGGTGCAGAAGGGCGATCAATCCAATACTCCGACATCGGGCGGGGATTTTCGGTGCAGTAAGACCGGGCAGATGGGGCATAAGTTGGCGCGGCCGCCGTTTAAGAATGGAGTGGGGAAGTGGATTCAGGATTCGATTTCGAAAGAGACCTTTGATGAGTGGATTTCGATGGGGACGAAGATTATTAATGAGCTTCGGCTTGATCTGTCCCGCGATGATCACGATGCGGCGTATGACTATGCGATGCGGTTGTATCTTGGGTTGACTGATGATCTATTCAAGCAAGTGATGGATGGTGCTGAGCCACCGATGCCTGATGGACAGTTTACGGGTGTGATTGAGGACATTATGGCGATGGGCGGGCATCTGGAGAGTGAACAGGGGAATCTCCACACACGGGTTGAGTGATTTGAGTGGATGAAGGCGATCAACAACCCGATGAATACGCTATGCACGCCGAGCCCGCATCAACCCATGCCCCGTTGAGTGTCGTTATTGACGAAGAATGCGAGACCGATCGCGGCTGGGTGTATTATGTGACACTCTCGTGGAAATCCCGGGGGACGACCGGGCATCAGATTACATTGAGCTGGGTCGATCACGATCAACTCACTGGGGGTTCAATTCCGCCGAGCCATCTCATCGAGCGTGTAGCAACCATCGTCGCCACGGCGATGGGTGTCGATGAGATGCCTGAGAGGTTTGATGTGTCGTCGATGCGTCGGACGATTCCGGAGTTTGAGCGGCTGATCAACTCCTGATCAATCGAGTCCCTAGAGTGTACCGGTCGTTGGTGGCCATGCCGGAGCTTGTATGGACATCGTTGAGATTTTGATTCGGGTTGGGCTTGGTGTGGTTGCCGGGGTTGTTGGTGGGCTTGCTGGGCTTGGGGGGTCGATTATTATGCTGCCTGCGATGGCGATGATCTGGGGGTATGACGACGAGGAGCAGACTCGGCATCATGTGTATATGGCCGCGGCGATGGTGGTTAATGTGGTGGTGGCGTTGTCGTCGACGGTGATGCATGCCAAGAAGAAGGCGGCTCGCAAGGATGTGTTGATGTCGTTGGTGCCTTCGATGACTGCTGGGATGGCGGCGGGGGTGTTGATGGCGGGGGAATCGCCTGGGCGGTGGTCATTGGTGGCGTTTGCTGGGTTTATCTGGTTGTACTGCATTTACAACATCGTCACAACGATCAAGAAGATGCCGGATCATCCGATTGATTCACCTTCGCCATCGGGTTGGAAGATGGTGGCTGTGGGTCTCTTTGTTGGGATTGTTTCTGGATACCTTGGGATTGGTGGGGGGATTTTGTTGGTGCCTTTGTTGCAGATTTCGGGGTTGCCTTTGCGTCATGCCATTGCCGGGAGTGCGGGGGTGATGTGGATCAGTTCGATTATTGGTGCGTCGTTGAAGTTGTATACGCTGCCGAGTATTTCGCGGGTCGATGGGACGCATTTGACGATTGGTGATGCGATGTCCTTTGCGGTTCCGATTGGGGCTGGGGCGTTGATGGGCGCGTATTTGGGTGCTTGGATTGCTCACAAGATCAAGTTGCCTCATTTGAAGTTGGTGATCGCGTTGATTTTGGCGGTGGCGGCGGTGAAGATGGTGATGCGTTAGGGCTACATTCGTCGGCCTTTGCCGCGTGTACCTGGGGAACCCTTTTTGGCTTTGCTCAGGATGGATTCGATCGCTGAGCGTTTGATCAGCAGGGGGGTTTCGTCGTCGTTGTGTTGGGTGAGGAGTTCTTTGACATGGAGCATTTGGTCGCGGAGGGCGGCGGCGTGTTCAAAGCGGGTGTCTTCGGCGGCGCTCATCATGTCGGCTTGGAGCATGCCGACCAAGACCTCGGCGTCGATGAGGGGGTCGGTTGTTTCGGCGGCGTGTTTGGCAGAACGGCGGGCTTTGAGTTCGGTGTCGATGCCTCTTCGGATGTCCTTGATGATGGTGGTGGGGGTGATGTTGTGTGCTGTGTTGTGGGCGAGTTGTTTTTCTCGTCGGCGTGCCGTTTCGGTCATGGCTTGGTCCATGCTGTTGGTGATGCGATCGGCGTAGAGGATGACGCGGGACTCTCTGTTGCGAGCGGCTCGGCCCATTTGCTGGATGAGCGAAGTCGCCGAGCGGAGAAATCCTTCTTTGTCGGCGTCGAGGATGCAGACCAGTCGCACTTCTGGGAGGTCGAGGCCTTCGCGGAGGAGGTTGACGCCTACGAGGATGTCGAACTCGCCGGCGCGGAGGTCGGTGAGGATTTCGAGTCGGTCGAGGGTTTCGATTTCGGAGTGGAGGTAGCGGACGCGCATGCCTTGGTCGCTCAGGTAGGTCGTCAGGTCTTCGCAGAGTCGCTTGGTCAGTGCGGTGACGAGGACTCGGCCACCGAGTTCGACGACTTCTTCGCAGCGTTCGATGAGGTCGGGGACTTGACCGTCGGCGGGGCGGACTTCGACTTCTGGGTCGAGGAGTCCGGTGGGTCGGATGACTTGTTCGATGACTTCGCCGTTGGTGGCTTGAAGTTCGTATGGGCCTGGCGTTGCGCTGACGAACATCATTTGGGGGACGAGTGTTTCGAACTCTTCGAAGCGGAGCGGGCGGTTGTCCAGGCAGGAGGGGAGGCGGAAGCCGTGTTCGACGAGGACTTTTTTGCGGGCGAGGTCGCCGTTGAACATGGCGCGGATTTGTGGGATGGTCACATGGGATTCATCGACGATGATGAGCCAGTCTTTGAGATTTGTTCTTGAGACTCCGAAGCGTTGGGCGTCGAGGTTGTGGTCGCGGGAATCACAGGTTGCCGTGGCACAGGCGTCCCGCCTGTGGTTTTGGTTGGATGAAATTTGTTCAGAAGACACAGGCGGGACGCCTGTGCCACGGGTGTTTGGGTTTGCAGGCATGTAGTCGAAGTAGTCCAGGAGGGTGAAGGGGCGTTCTCCTGGGTTTCGGCCATCCATGTAGCGAGAGTAGTTTTCGACGCCGGGGCAGTAGCCGACTTCTTCGATCATTTCCAGGTCGTATTTGGTGCGTGCCATGAGTCGTTGGGCTTCGAGGAGTTTGCCCTCGTGGCGG
>JALSHW010000310.1 GCA_026982035.1 Phycisphaerales bacterium
GGCTTGAGGTTCAGTAGGGGGATGTTTGGGGGGTGGGGGGGGTGTGGGGGTGTGGAAAAATGTTTCTGGGGATTGGATGGAATACAATCCAAATCCGGTAGGTTTCCTAGACTGAGACGAACCACTCATGTATAGATTGCTCATCCCCATTTTGGCATTTCTCATCAGCGGCTTCCACGGGAGCATTGTGTGGGATGCCTCTGGGTGTGGATGCTCGGTTCAATCGGTGTCCTCGTGTTCGACGGATTCGACGGACCAGATGGCTGCTTGTGGGGATTTGGCTGGGGATACGCATAGCCACAGGATGATGAAGGAATGTATGGCGTCCGGTGGGGCGTGTACTTGTTCGATGCAGCCATCGGATGTTCCTAGGCCGAGTTCTGATCAACCGATGGTTCTCCAGCAGTTGAGTTCTGTGGCTGCGGTGCCTGCGCGATTGCGTGTGGTGTCTGTTGTCCTTTTGAGGGTTCCTCGGGTGGATTCAATTCACGCGAGTTTGAGCCGGGTACCACCGAGTAATGGGCAGAAACAAGCCCTGTTGAGTGTTTGGCGAACATAGCCAGCCAATACTTCCGGTGAGGTGCGCGCTGATTTTTGGTGCGTGATTGGGAAATCGTTTGAATTTTGTATGTAGTCAACGCCTTTGTTCACGGCATCAATCTTGTTCGTGCATGGGCGTCAGGTAAAGTGTTTTTTGAAAAAACAAATTTAGGAGAAGTCATGTCAACTATTCGTACAACTGTTTTAATCTCGGCGTGTGCCGTGGCCTTTGGTCTTGCAACGCCTGTGATGGCGATGGGGCCTGGTCATGGTCATGGAGATTCGGCACAGGCCGCAAAAGGGTCATCTGAGCCAGTCAATAAGTTCTGTCCCATTGGGAAAGAGGCCGTCGAAGCCGATGGTGGGAGAACCCAGTACAAAGGGAACACCGTCGGGTTCTGTTGCCCGGGATGCATCAAGAAGTTCAAAGCATGGGATGAGTCGAAGAAAGACGAGTTCATTGCGATGTCCATGATGGAATCCAAGGCCGGCGGTCCTGATGGACACGATGGTCATGTAATGAAGGGTGGCAAGGACAAGATGAAGGGTGGCAAGGACAAGATGGAGAAGCACACCAAGATGGTGATGGGTGGGGAGCGCGTTGGCGATCCATACCTTCTGTCAACTTGCCCAATCTCTGGCGAGAAACTCGGTGGCATGGGTGATCCGGTTGTCAAAATTTACAATGGTCGCGAAGTCAAGTTTTGCTGTGCGATGTGTACGCCTCGATTTGAAAAAGACCTGAAGGCGTCCTTTGCCAAGATTGATCAGCAGATCATTGAAGCTCAGATGCCGTATTACCCAACGACCCAGTGTGTTGTCTCTGACGAACTGCTCGGTGGTCCTGATATGGGCGAACCGATCGAGTATGTGTACAACAACCGTCTGGTTCGCTTGTGCTGCAAGATGTGCAGAAGCGATTTTAAGAAAGACCCACAGACTTTTATCGACAAGCTTGATGCGGCCGTGATCGAGCAGCAAAGTGAGAACTACCCGTTGAGCACTTGCCCAATTTCTGGCAAGGACCTCGGTTCCATGGGTGACTCGGTGAATGTGGTTGTTGGCGGTCGTTTGGTCAGGTTGTGCTGTGAAAAGTGCGAAGGTAAATTCAAGGCCAATCCTGCTCCGACAATCGAGAAGATCGACGCTGCTTGGAAAGCACAGAACGACGGCTAAGTCCTAAGGAGACAATTGATGCAACTCTTTCCGAATATTCAACGGATGTGCGCGGTCGGTATCGTGCTACTGAGCCCTTTGGTGATGGCACAAGCCGATCATGATGATGGGCATGGGCATGAACCTGTGGCACAGGTCGAGCAGGTCCTCTCTGATGGGCCGATCAATACCATGTGCCCGGTGACGACCGACGAAGAAGTTGATCCAATGTTCACGGCTCAATACCAGGGGCAGACGATCGGATTGTGTTGCAGAAAATGCCGGACACGCTTTGAGGAGAATCCCGAAAAGTACCTGTCCGAATTGCCAATGCTCCAGGCGGTGTCGATGACGGCATCGCCTGGGGTTTCTCCCGACGGTGAGCATAACGATGAAGAGAATCATTCATCATCCCCGCCTGGTGAGGGGACATCATCAGGCGGGCATGATGATGCTGAGCCCCATGACCATGCTGTAGACCATGACAAGGGTGAGTCAGGAAATGCCAAGTTGATTTCGTGGTTGGGCAAGTTTCATCCACCGGCGACGCATCTTCCGATCGGGATGCTGATCGGAGCGGCATTGGCCGAGGCGATCTTTATTCTGACGAAGCGGAACTTCTTTCGGAATGCAGGCGTCTTCTGTGTGGTGTTGGCGGGCTTTGGAGCCATTGGTGCGGCGACGCTCGGATGGTTCAATGGCGGATTTGTCTTGGTTGATGATGAATGGGTTCAAACGGTTCACCGCTGGCTGGGAACCACGACGACGCTGCTGACGATTTTGACGCTTGTATTGTTGGGACGGGCGAGCAAAGCGTCGGCCAAGCCGTCTGCATGGATGGGGTATCGAGTATCTTTGTTTGCGGCGGCGGCCATGGTGGGGGCAACTGGATTTTTTGGTGGCGCTTTGGTCTATGGCCTGAATCATTACGCGTGGTAAGAGTCGCACAAGTCGGTGAAAGACATCAGTCCCCAAACAGATGAAGGTGGACATGCTTCGCTCTCTGGGTAAAACATTGCACACAGGTTTTCAGAACGCTCGGCTGCGGACGCAGTTGTTGGTGACTGTCAATGTGTTTGTTGCCATTGTGATGACTGGGTATTTGTATTTTGACTATCAATACAGTATTGAATCGCAAATTCGTGATAAGACCATTTCTTTGAGCGAGGAGGCGAGGATTATCGAGGTGGCCGTTCAGGAGTTGCGTCCGCTGGGGACCCAAGCGATCCAGAGGCATCTCAATACCATCTGTGCAACAATGAACGCGGGAGAATCTCCTGGGCACACCATCGAAGTGTTTCTTGATGGAACAAGCATTGTTTCTGAAGCGACCGAACACGACCACGATCACAGTTCGCCTTGGTCGGAGTTGGTGAGTGGGGTGTCGGTCACTGGAGATGTTATGGTGCGGGTGGGTGAACGGCGACAGCCGTTGATTGCCAAGGTTCGCAGGCACACACTGGCGAGAATTGGAGTTGTTTCAGCAATGACTGTTGTTGGGGCTTTGATTTTGAACTTGCTTTTGCTTCGATTGGTGACGAGGCCTTTGGAGCAGACGGTTCGTGCGGTGCGTGATGTTGGGCGCGGGAAACTTGGTCGAACTGTTGAAGTCTCGGCCAATCATGAATTGACGCAACTGGCCTATGAAGTGACTCAGATGTCACTGGAGTTGGCACGACGAAACACAGATCGGAATGCACAGATTGATCGGGCCCACCGGCTCCAATCGCATTTGATTCCCAAAAAAATTGAACGGACGGGGATTGGGATTGCCATCGAGTTTCATCCTGCCGACGAAATTGCTGGCGATTTTGTTGATGCCATCGAGTGTCCCAATGGCGACACGCTGCTGTGTGTTGCCGATGTGGTTGGGCATGGGATTCATGCAGCGATGGGGGCCGCAGTTCTCAAGGCCCTGTTGTTGTCGGTGGATATGAACGACCCGTCACCGGCGTCCATGCTTGACTCGATTAACCGTCGATACTACAAAACAAGTCTTCCTGAGGATTTTGCGTCGATGATTTTGATGCGGGTTTCGGGGGATGCGAGTCGAATGGTCTATGCCAGTGCAGGCCATGAGCTTGGATACCATCGCCATGCCGATGGTACTTGTGACGATTTGCCTTCAACGGGAACTGTGTTGGGTGTCAGTGAGCAACCGCCATGCGAGGATTTAGAAGTCGATTTGGAACTCGGCGATCTTGTGGTGTTGTTGACCGATGGGGTCAGTGAAACATTCAACACTGAACATCAACTATTGGGCCGGGATGTGATTTCTTCGGCTGTCAAAGATCCCAAATACACAGGGGCTTCGGCTTTGGCTGGGAAGATTATTGATCTTGCATTGACCCATCGCAAAGGGACACACGCCCTTGACGACATGACTGTTCTGGCATTGGAAGTGACCGGCATCAGTTCAAAGGGGACAATTACAACTTGCGACCATACCTCGCATCGCGAACATCGTTGACTTACGCATCGGCGACACCGCCAGGAACGGAGAAGTACTCATGGAACACGAGAACACGCAAGAAAATACAGCCGTCGATCCAGTGTGTGGCATGAAAATCAACCCGGACAAGGCCGCCCAGAGCATTGAAGTCAAAGGCCAAACGATCTATTTTTGTAGTGAAAAATGTGCTGAAAAATTTCGCGACGATCCAGATCACTACTTGACACCAGCCGATGAACGGGAAGTTGTTGAAGGCCCAAAGGATGCGATCTATACCTGTCCGATGCACCCGGAGGTTCAGCAGGTTGGGCCGGGGTCGTGCCCCAAGTGTGGGATGAATTTGGAGCCGATGGACGCGAGTGTTGAGGCCGACGATGGTGAGTTGCGTGACATGACGCGTCGGTTCTGGATTTCAGCCGTCTTTACGCTGCCATTGTTGGTCGTGGCGATGGGCAACTTACTTCCTGGTCAGCCGATTGATAAGTTGATGGGGCATGATGCGGCTCGTTGGTCTGAGTTGCTTTTGGCGACGCCGGTGATTTTGTATTGTGCTTGGCCGTTCTTTGTGCGTGCGGTGGCTTCGGTCAAGCACAAGAGCCCGAATATGTTTACGCTTGTGGGGATGGGGGTGGGGGTGGCGTATCTCTTTAGTTTGGTCGCGACTTTTACGCCTGATATATTTCCTGATGCGTTCCGCAATGAGGCGGGGTTTGTGGCGGTTTATTTTGAGGCCGCGGCGTTTATTGTGATGCTTGTTTTGCTCGGTCAGGTGCTTGAACTTCGCGCACGATCCCAGACTGGATCGGCGATCCGCGAGTTGCTCGAGCTTGCGCCGCCGACGGCGATGTTGATTGGCGATGATGGCACGGATACTGAAGTTGCTGTGGAAACGCTCAAAAAAGGCGATCGAGTGCGTGTTCGGCCTGGCGATAAGATTCCGATCGACGGGATTGTCACCGATGGTCGATCGACGGTTGATGAATCCATGATCACCGGCGAGCCCGTGCCTGTCAGCAAAGATCAGGGTGCCAAGGTGACCGGCGGCACCGTCAACATGACCGGCTCGTTTGAAATGGAAGTTGAGCATGTCGGGGCCGACACGATGCTGGCTCAGATTGTGCAAATGGTCGCCGATGCTCAGCGGTCGCGGGCACCGATTCAGAAGTTGGTTGATGCGGTGGCTTCGTGGTTTGTGCCTGCGGTGATTGTGATTGCGATTGTGTCGTTTGTGGTGTGGTCGCTTGTTGGGCCACCGCCTGCGATGGCGTATGCGTTGATCGCGGCGATTTCTGTTTTGATCATCGCTTGTCCGTGTGCCCTTGGACTGGCAACGCCCATGTCGATTATGGTGGCGGCGGGCAAAGGCGCCAAGAACGGCGTGTTGATCAAGGACGCCGAGGCGTTGGAAACATTTGAAAAAATTACGACCATTGTCGTTGACAAAACCGGAACACTGACTGAAGGCAAACCCGTGTTGGTCAATGTTCAGACTATTGACGGGATCGACGAACGGCGGATGCTTTCGATGGTGGCGGCCGCCGAGCGATCCAGTGAACATCCATTGGCCAGTGCGATTGTCAGCGGGGCGACCGATCGGGGTGTTGATCCGATGGATGTGGATCAGTTTGAGTCTGTCACGGGCAAAGGGATTACCGCGACGGTCGATGGTGTGGACATTGGGATTGGATCACCGAAGATGATGCGGGCGATGGATATTGATCCGTCTCCGTTGCAAGAGGCCGCCGATGAGGCGAGAAAACAAGGGCAAACTGCGATGTTGGTGGCGATGGGGGGGCATCTTGCTGGGATGATTGCGGTGGCTGATCCGATCAAGGAATCGACTCCGGGCGCGATTCAAGCCATGCACGATCTTGGTTTGCGTGTGGTGATGTTGACGGGTGACAATGAAACGACCGCCCGTGCGATTGCTGCGACGCTCAATATTGATGAGGTCAAGGCCGATGTGTTGCCTCAGCAGAAAGCAGAAGTGGTCAAAGAATTTCAGTCCAAGGGCGAACTTGTGGCGATGGCTGGCGATGGCGTCAATGACGCGCCCGCCTTGGCTCAAGCAAATATTGGAATTGCGATGGGGACTGGATCGGGTGTGGCCATCGAGAGCGCGGGGATCACGCTGATCGGAGGCGATTTGCGTGGGCTTGTTCGGGCGCGGAAACTCAGCACTTCGACGATGCGAAATATTCGCCAGAATCTGTTCTTTGCCTTTGTATACAACACCGCTGGCGTGCCATTGGCTGCTGGGGTGTTGTATCCGGTCTTTGGAAAGGCGGCCTTGCTGAGTCCATTAATCGCTGCTGTGGCGATGAGTTTGAGTTCCGTTTCAGTCATCGCCAACGCCTTGCGTTTGCGGCGAGTCAAACTTTGATTCGACTTTAGATAAGGAATTCATCATGGACAATGCTGTGACACTTGTGCAGGCCTATCTTCGGCTCAATGGGTATTTCACCGTCACGGAGTTTCCGATTGTCGAAGCCGTTCGGCATGGCGGACATCGGGCGGCGACGGACATTGATGTGTTGGCCGTGCGTTTTCCTGGTGCTGGTCGGCTTATTACTCAGAAGGGGAAGGGTTCTGGAAAGGATCGGATGATTGTTGGGATCGATCCTGCACTGGGTATTGATCATCATGATGCCGACATGATCATTGGGGAAGTCAAAGAAGGGCGAGCCCAGATTAATCACAGCGGGCGCGATCCTTCGGTACTCCGCGCGGCGTTGACACGGTTTGGGTGCTGTCATGATGAATCTGTTGATGCTTTGGTCGAGTCGTTGATTCGCAAAGGGCACGGCACGACGAATCATGGACACCGTGTCCGAATCGTGGCTTTTGGATCCAGTGTTCCTGAACAGAATCCGGGATACCACACGATCAGTTTGGGGCATGTGATTGAGTACGCTTCGGATTTTTTGAACGAGAACTGGGATATCTTTCGGGTGACGGAGTTCAAAGACCCGGCCTTGGGCTTTTTATCGACGATGATCAAGTCTAGAGTCCGTCCATGAAACCCAGAAAATCGACCTACATCGCGCATCGTTGGATTGGACTGATTATCTCGCTACAACTCCTTGCTTGGAGCATCGGTGGATTGGTGTTCAGTGTGCTTGATATCAACGAAGTTCGTGGGTCAAACGATTCGAAGATGATCAGCATGGTCGGGATTGATGCCGAATCAGTTCCGGCGGTTCTCCAAGGAGTGATCGATCAGCTCGGCGATGGGGAAACAATGATCGGGAGCATCCACCTGATCAATCGGGGGCTCGGGGCGTATTGGGAGATTCGAGATATTGAAAACGAGTTGTTGGCTCGTGTGGGGTTGGATGGTCAGTTGACAGAGTTGATCTCGCCTGAGCAAGCCCAAGCGATCGCTTTGGAAGATTTTATTCCTGAGGCCGAGGTTCGGCGTGTTGAGCTGATCGAAGAGAATCAACCAAGTGAATACCGAGGCGGCCCACTCCCGGTGTATCGAGTCGATCTTGATCATCCGAAGAACCCGCATATCTATGTCGATGCCACGACTGGCCGAATCAATGCCCGACGCAACGACACTTGGAGAACATTCGATTTTTTCTGGATGCTCCACATCATGGACTACAAAGATCGCGACAATTTTAATCATTCGCTGTTGATCATTGCCAGTGTGTTTGCGGTTGCTGCTTCGGGCACGGGGATCATGCTTTGGGGCTGGCGGTTGATTCCGAAATACTTTCGCCGACGACAGAAAGTGTCAGCATAAAAAAGGGCGTGCCACGATTGGCACGCCCTTTGAATCTTCAACAACTCGATCGGTTGGTTAGATCGCGTTGACTCCGGACTCTCCGGTTCGGATGCGGATGACATTGTCGAGTGTCTGGATACTGATCTTGCCGTCGCCTGGGCGTCCGGTCTTGGCGTGTTCTTGGATGACCGCGATGACTTCATCGCATTGGTCATCGCGGACGATGCACTCGAGTTTGACCATCTCGACAGCTCCAAAGGCGATGGGATCTCCGGAATCTCTTCCGACGACCCTGCCCATCCCGCGGACTTTGAGTACGGTGACGCCGGGGAATTCTGGATGTTCGTGCATCGCGTGGAGCACTTTGTCCAGGCAGATTGGTCTGATGAATGCTTTGATTTCTTTCATTCGAATATTCCTTTCTGCGTGT
>JALSHW010000311.1 GCA_026982035.1 Phycisphaerales bacterium
CCAACACCACCCTCAATCAACCCCATCGCCGCCTCTTGATACGACTCCACCAACTCATCAAAACCAATCTGCCCCAGCGTAATCAACTTCGTCCCAGGCCCAAGCGACCCCGCCACAAACCTCGGCCATTCCTCCGTCGAAAACGCATCACACGCCGCCCGAGCAATCTCCGCCGCCGACTTCGACAACGCCCGCGCATCATCGCCCCGACCAAACTCCCCAAGCACATGCGTCGCCGCCCCAAAAGTATTCGTCGAAACCACATCAGCCCCAGCCCGAAGATACCCCCGATGAATCTCCCCAATCTCCTCAGGACAACTCAGCGACAAAATATCCGTACAGTTCTCACACCCCTGATAGTCCGTCTCAATATCCAAATCCAACCCATGAATCTGCGTCCCCATCGCTCCATCCCACACCAAAACCCCGGCCTCAAGCCGCCCAAGCAATGACCGATCCGACGATGAATTCTGTGTTGACATGGCAAATCCCTATATCAAGATGAACGGATTATACGCCAAAATCCATCTCAATGTTCGTGTATACCAGAAAAAACGCCCCACCAAAGACCAGTGGGGCGTTGAAACTGAAATTTTCTGCACCAATCACATCACGGGCAACCCGCTGCAAGGGCACTCAAGAACGCCGAAACATCCGAGAAGTTCAGCACTCCATCAGGCGTTCCATCCGGATTCCCAGCCCAATCAGCCGCCGGATCACCCATCGCATAGAGCGTCAGATACGCCGAAACATCCGAGAAGTTGAGCAACCCATCAGGCGAACCATCCGGATTCCCAGCAATATCCGCAGGACACGCCACGACATCTTCACACAACAGCCCGGTAATCATCACCCCATCAATCCCGGCCTCAATCACAGAACCCGTCCCCTGATCAGCCAGCAAGAACCGAACCTGCATCTGCGAAGTCGCACTCTGGAAAGCATTCAGATCAAGATCAGACATCAACCACCCACCAACCGACTCAGCGGTATTGGGCCCAATGGTGTCAAGGGTCTCAAACGACTCGCCACCATCGTACGAAATCCCGACCTCCATCACATCAAACCCAGGCGACTGACCATTGCCCGCGCCAGTATTGTCATACCAGTGGTAATACACCATTCGAGGCGAAAGCAACCCAGAAGCATCAAAGATCGGCGAGTTCAGAATCGTCAGCGTATCCACATCCGAATCAACCCCAGCAACAGTATTACCCGTCACAAAGCAACTCCCCGAACCATCGCCATCGACCGTCGGATCACCACGCGAACCATCACCAAGAGGCACGCCCCGCTCCCACATCCCATCAGCAGGAGACTTGGCACCACCCGAAACCGTCCATCCGGTATCAAGCTCAAAGTTCTCATCAATCACCAACACAGGCGATCCAATATCAAACCCAAGGAATGATTCAGAATTCAAATCAGGGTATGTCGTCAAACCGGTCAACTCGCCTTCGACTCCAATGTAATAAGACACATCGCTCACCCATTCAGGCAACACATCGTGGTTCGGATTGCAGTCTTGACCAGGAATGGTCGCCGTGTAGCTGTTGCCACCATTGTGCACCAATGGCAACTCAAGGAATCCACCAATCCCACCATTAACATTGGCTACCAGATAGTAAACCTTCTCCGAGCCAGGCACAATCGTATCAACGACCTCGTCAATATTCACCTCAAAGATAAAATCCTCACCCGGATTGATCGACAAAGCCGGAGCAACCGGAAGCGAAATCACCGGCTCAGGATTCTCACACAACAACTCACTCACCGAAACTCCATCCACACCCGCCTCGATCACCGAAGCGTTGATCAAATCATTGGCAATAAACCGGAGTTGCAACTGACTCGTCGCAAAGTCAAAGTCATTGTTCCCATCCATCGCGTAAATCAGATCAAACTCAACAAAGAACCAGCCCCCCTTCGACTGAAGCGAATCAGGCCCAACCTGCTCAAGCAAGTACCAAGTCACGCCTCCATCATCAGACACCTCAACTTTAAACACATCTTCATTGGCACCAGAACCAGTCCCAGAACCCGTATTGTCATACCAACGCCAATACGAAACCGAAGGCCGATCCACACCAGAAATATCAAACACAGGCGAGTTCAAAATCGTCTCCCCGCCATCCACATCAGTATTGGACCCAGGCCCACCATTGCCCGTCAAATAACACTCACCAGATCCATCCCCATCAAACGCCGGATCACCCCGCGAACCATCGCCTGCAGGCACCCCCCGTTCCCACTCGCCAGAAAGTTGACCAGACACATCCCCAGTGACCGTCCATCCAAGATCACCCTCAAAGTCATCCGCAAAGAACGCCGAAGGCGACCCAATAAACGCCGAGAACGGATTATTCGCCCCATCAAACGGCAGCGTAAAGGAACCATTGGCACCAATCGTCGACGCCTCGATGTAGTACTGAATACTCGCATCGGGATCACACGCAAACGGAGGCAGTGTCGCCGTGTACTCATTCCCCTTATTGGCAACCAAAGGCACCGAAGAATACGAACCAAACGCACCCACACGGTAATACAAAAACTCCGTCCCCGGCTCAACAGTCTGCTCAAAAGGATTCAGCGTCACCGAAAAACTCGTCTCAAGCCCGGGATTCAAAAAAGTAGGATTCTCAGCGGTGATCGCCAACAGCGTCGTCGTCGAAACATCAATCCGATACCGCTGCACATTCTCCTGTGCCGACACGGCAAACACTTCGTAGTAATAATCTCCAGACAACGATGCTGCATATTCAATCTCCTCAGCCATTCCAATCGGCGTCGTCTGGGCCGTCAAAATCGGATTGACCAGATCATCCGAACTGTACAAATTAATCTGCAGATCATGCACAATGTTGTAGTTTGTATCAAAATTAGCAGAAAAACACCCTTCCTGCGTCTGAGGCCCCTGATTGTAAGATGCAGCATCAGGCGTCGCCGTAAAGGTCACCAAAGCCGGTGAATCCAATGTCAACTTGTAAAAATCCCGATCATCAGCATCATCAAGACTCACATTCACAAGCTCAAGTTGCTCGCCGATATTCAGATTCCCCAACGCCGTGGCGTTCTCACCAAGATCATTGGGCTCCTGCGGATCACCATAATGCCGATGCCCATTCAAAATATCATCAAGCTGAGGCCCGTCATACGCCGTCGATACAAACGGCTCCATCAACTTCGTCTGATTTGCAGGACACACATGCAGCATCCCAAGCCCGTGCCCGGCCTCATGACCAATCACATTCCGCATCCGCAACGAGTTGTTCCCTGTATTGCCATAGAACGAATCAAAAGCATCAAAAACCATGTCCCCATTATCAGGAAAGAAATTGAACGCCAGCACCCCAGAGTTCCCATCAAGCACCATCGCCCCGATCCGAACATCGGCCCGCACTCCAGGTGTCCCGGTAAAAGCAAACATGGTCGATCCATCATCATTGGGCTCATACACATAACTCGTCCCCGTCAACTCAGACCACTGAGCAAATACCTGATCAAACAAACTCTGCCACGCAGATGTCGATCCATACACACTATCGAGCCACGCAAACATCTGCGAGTTCCCAGCCCCAAAACCAATATTCGGAATAAAAGTCCCGTCGGCAACATACGAATAAGTAATCACCGTCGGCTGACCCTGCACAAGCCCAGGACCACTCAACGCCGTTCGCTCCCAACGATCAATCTGCTGAAACGCATTGGCTCCACCATAAATAATCTGGTTCACCATCCACGAATACTTCTCATCCGTCTCAGGCGCAAAGCACAATGCAGGCATCTCCGTCCCCGCATCAATCGAATCAGCAATCTCCCGCACAATCTCAACCCGCCGCTCATCAAGAGCACCCTCTCCAAACAATCCAAGCGTCTCTTCCACCCATTCCCGCGCCAACCCTTCCCCAACATAAGGCGACACCGCCTCATCAAACCCATCAACCCCCATCCCCTGAGCCGCCACAATCTTCGCCTGCTCACCCACAGGCAACAGCGGGAACATCGCCTCAGCAAACCGCTCCACCGCCTGCTCATCAGACAACCCAATCTGACCACCGGCCTCGCCACCCTCCTCACAATGCCCGCACCCCGCCACAGGCACCGAACCATTCACAGGAAAGGCCAACGAAAGAACAGGCGCCAACGCAGCAAAAAACAATGAATCAAGTTTCATTTTGAAATCCCTATCAATATGTCCCAGCAAGAACCTGCACGCAGCAAGACCTAAGCCACACTCAATCTCCACCAATCAACCACAACTCAAACCCGTAAACGACGAGCCCAAACCTCCCCAACGCAGTCAATGGCGTACTCCTACCACTAAAATAGCCGATCAAACCGATACTGTAAACACTGAATCACAAGAACTTACGAAAATACACGCTATTCCCCAATCCCCCTCTCTATTCCCCTCCAAACTTTCATGGGTTCCTCCAATTTCAAAGTCCGAGAAAAATATCCAACCCCTCACCCCTCACCCCTCACCCCTCACCCCCAACCCCTCACCCCCAACCCCCAACGCAAACAAAAAAACGCCCCGCAAACCAAATTGCAGGGCGAATAAATCTCGCATCTGAAAAACAAAGGGTTGTAGACTGGGCTGTAGACCCGATCCGCTTATTTCTTGCTTTTAAAGTAGTTCCCAGCAAACTTCTTCTGGAACTTCTCAACCCGGCCAGCCGCATCCACAAAAGTCGCCTTCCCAGTAAAGAACGGGTGCGACCCCGACCAAACATCCACCTTCAGCTCAGGAACCGTAGCCCCAACGGTCATCACGACCTCGCCGTTGTAGTAAACCTTGCAGGATGGGTAAAAAGTCGGGTGTGTGTCATTCTTCATTTCAATATCCTCATTGGACGCCTCTCAGGCGGGCCACAAGTATAGGGCACCAGATCACCCATAGTCGAGTTGCCAAGAAAATTGATCCCAGTCAACCAAATACCCAAAAACAAGCATTTAGAGCCCGCAACCGCCTCCAAACATCCCGATCATCACAGAAACATCAAGAAAGTTGAGATCGCCATCATTATTCATATCCGCACCCAAGTCTCCAGCGGAATACAAGTTCAGGAACTCAGATATATCACTGAAGTTGAGCAACGCATCAAAGTTCAAATCCGCAGGACACAGACCGCCACCAACAACGATCCCGGTGTTGGGCTCAGTTTCATACCCCGCACCAAGCCAAGTAAATTGAACCGTATACATCGG
Source organism: Phycisphaerales bacterium (assembly GCA_026982035.1). Taxonomy (GTDB): domain Bacteria; phylum Planctomycetota; class Phycisphaerae; order Phycisphaerales; family UBA1924; genus UBA1924. Next base: position 5,212 of record JALSHW010000311.1, read on the forward strand.
ATCAGTCACCCCCGGCTTGCATTGGAACACGCAGTCACCGACAAAATCTTCAGTGACCCGAAAAGCACTCCATCCATAGAACCAATCTGTTTCACCAAGTTCATGCCAGCGGAAAGGCATGTACAGCACCCCATCACCCGCCAGCCCAGATGATTCAAACCAGCAACCGTCTTGACAAAACTGTTCGCCTGGGGTTCGCGATTTCACCGCAGCCAGGACACTCCCAACATCACACAATGGCTCCGTATAAACCCAACTCCCGGTCGCCGAATCAACAGTCATCCCAGCAGCCGCGTTGAAGTATCCAATATTCGCAACCTCCGGGAACAGATTCCCCGGAAAATTGCCAAAGCACTCCGTTCCGTTCTCAATGACAACAGGCCTGAAATACAGTCCATTGCTCCCCCCCCCAGGCCCCTCAACATCAAGCTCAAACGAAAGATTCGGATGAGATGGATCAGCATCAACCAATCGAAACGCCTCAGGCGACCCTTCATTCAATACAATAACCGGCCCAGCAACCGCCCCACACGCAACCAATCCAACAGCCATCGACGAAACAGTCATATTCAATCTCATATCAAATCTCCTCAAGGGTACGAGCTGCAGCGGCAACCTCATTACCAATTAGAGTACCACAAAATCGCACGCATTGGCCTGTTATTCTGAAAAAATAGGCCAAAAAAATCCCCTGTGAACTCTAAAAATCAAAACTACAGCAACGATTCCGGGTTCTGCAACGATTCCACAATCTCCGCCAAAGCCAAAGCCGCCGTCGCCCCATCAACAACCCGATGATCACACGCAAGCGACAAAGGCATCACCTTGCCCACCATCAACCGCCCATTCTGCACCACCGCCCCGTCATACGCCTTCCCAATCGCCAAAATCGCCACCTCAGGATAATTAATCACAGGCGTCGCAAATCGACCAGCATGCGACCCAACATTACTGATCGTAAAGGTCGATCCCATCAACTGATCCCGCGGAATCGAACGATCCCGAGCACTCGCCGCAATCTGCCCAATCGACTGCGCAAGTTCAACAACATTCATCCGATCCGAATCCCGCATCACAGGCACCATCAACCCACTATCCGTATCCGTCGCAATCCCAAGATGCACCGCCCCATACTGCACAATCTCCGACGCCTCATCATCCACAATCGCATTCATCGCCCCAAACTTCCCAGCCAACGCCCGCGAAACCGCCGCACACACAAACGGCAAGAAAGTCACCTTCACCCCACTCGACGCACTCACTTCCTTCCGAAGCGCATCCAAAGCCGTCACATCCGCCTCATCAACAACGGTAAAGTGAACCGCCGTATCCACCGCATGACGCAACCGATTCGCAATCGTCCGCCGAATCCCCTTAAACGGAATCCGCGCTTCATCCATTCCCTGCCCAACCAAACTCTGCTGCGCCGGATCAGGAATCGGACGAAACGCCCCAGGGCCTTGATACCCAGGAGCCGTTGGTACCCCGCCCATTTGTGGCGGATACCCATAAGGCATCGGCGGTGGGGGTGGTGGATACCCATACCCCGGAGGCGGTGGGGGGGCATAACCATACGGCGGATACGCATACGCCGGTTGTGGCTGATACCCGTATCCCTGTGATGGGTACGGCATCGGTTGCGGCGCCGGATACTGACCCGCAGGCATCTGCTGTGGAGCATGAGCCGCCGGAATCTGCGTCGTCGGCAAGTTCAAAGGCCGACGAGTCTCCGCAGGTCTCGGCACTGAAACTGGCACTGAAACAGGTGCAGCCGGAGCCGCCGGTGTTGAAGCAACAGGAGCCGCAACCGAAGCAACCGCCCCACCCGACGCCTTGGCATTCTCAACATCCTTCTTCGTCACCCGTCCCCCAATACCCGTCCCCGCAATCAAATTAATATCTACCCCCGCATCCCGCGCCATCCGCCGAACCGCAGGCGAAGCCAACGCCTTCCCATCGCTCGCATTCATCCCAGGCGTCGAATCCGACATCTGTCCAACCACCGACCCCTGATCTGCAGGCCGTTCCTCAGGCCGATCCTCTTCCTTCACCGCCGCGACTGATTCAGGTGACGAAGCAGGAGCATCATCACTTCCACCCTCATAAGTCACAAACGGAGCCCCCACCTTAATCGTGTCCCCATCGGCCCCATGCAAAGTCTTAATCGTCCCCGCCCGAGGCGACGGCACCTCAACCAACGCCTTATCCGTCTCCATCTCCGCAATCACTTCAAGCTCATCAACCGTGTCCCCCTCCTTGACCACCCACTTAATAAGCTCGGCCTCTTCAAGCCCCTCCCCAAGATCAGGAAGAATAAATACATTCGGATCAGATGAAACTTTACCAGCCATATCAACTCCAGGGGGACCGGGTCACAGTGAGTTCAACCATTCTTGCCTCTTCTCTGTGCCCTCTGTGTCCTCTGTGGTGAAAAAACAATCAAAAACAACTCAATACGCCAAACACTCCACAATCCCCTTCAGGATCCGAGGCGCCTCAGGCAAATACTCATTCTCCAACTTGTAATAAGGCATGATCGTATCAAACCCCGTCACCCGCTGAACCGGCGCCTCCAGATGCAAGAAACACTCCTCCATCACGCGCGCCGAAATCTCCGCCCCAAACCCACCCGTCAGCGGCGCCTCATGCACAATCACGCACCGGCCAGTCTTACACACAGACTCGGCCACCGTGTCCATATCAAACGGATAAATCGACCGCAAATCAATCAACTCCACCGAAACATCCTCAGGCAGATTATCAATCGCCTCAAGACACTGAAACACCGGAGCCCCCCAAGTCACAACCGTCAGGTCCTCACCCTCAGAAACAACCTTCGCCTTTCCAATCGGAATCTCATAATACTCTTCAGGAACCTCTTCCTTGAATGTCCGATACACCCGTTTGGGTTCAAAGAAGATCACCGGATCAGGATCCGCGATCGCCGCGTTGAGCAACCCCTTCGCATCATAAGGCGTACAAGGCATCAACACCTTAATCCCAGGCGAATGCG
>JALSHW010000312.1 GCA_026982035.1 Phycisphaerales bacterium
CTCGGCGGTCCGCAAGGCGCTGCCCAACATCGGCAAAAAGAAAGAAGACTTCGTCTTTGTCTCCGGCATCGGATGTGCCGCTCGTTTTCCCTACTATGTTGATACCTATGGCATGCACTCGATCCACGGGCGGGCACTGGCAATCGCAACCGGTGTCAAATGCGCCAACCCCGACCTCCAAGTCTGCGTCGTCTCAGGCGACGGCGACCTGCTCTCCATAGGCGGCAATCACACCATCCACACCATGCGACGCAATGTCGATATCACCATCCTCTTGCTCAACAACAAAATCTATGGCCTCACCAAAGGGCAATACTCTCCGACCAGCGAAACCGGCAAGATTTCGCCGACTTCGCCTGCGGGATCGATCGATTATCCGATTAATCCGATTGCCATCGCCGTGGCAACGGGATGCACATTCATTGCCCGGAGTTTGGATGTCGATATGAAGGGGATGGACACCATTTTCAATCGGGCGATGGCCCACAAAGGCACTTCGTTTGTTGAAGTCTACCAAGATTGTAATATTTTCAACCACAAGGCATGGTTCTATGCATCTCAAAAAGACACCAGGCCAGAAAATACAATCGATCTCGAACATGGCAAACCGCTGATTTTTGGCGCCGATAAAGACAAGGGGATTCTGTTCAACTGCGGCCGCCCCAAAGTCGTCACGATCGGCAAAGACGGCATCTCAGAGGCCGACCTGCTCGTCCACGACGAAACAGACCGATTCTTAGCCAATATGTATGCCCAGATGGCCCATCCAGAATTTCCAGAACCGATGGGCGTGCTCTACGCAGACCCCACAAAGCCCACCTACAACGACCTGCTCTACGACCAACTCAACCAAGCCCAATCCCAACCTGGCCTGCCCGATCTACAGTCGCTGGTCAAAGGGAATGAGTCATGGGAAGTCAAATAGCCCCGCCCGGATTCGAACCGGGGACCGAGCGATTATGAGTCGCGAGCTCTAACCGCTGAGCTACGGGGCCGAACAAGCGATCTTAGCACCTCCCATATAGAGAATCTGGATACGATTTCGCCGTATTTCACACCTACAATCAAGGCATGACCATCACCAAAAAATCATCCGCTTCGACCGCTTGCTCCAAGACTTTTAACTCCATCCTCGATGCGATTGGCAACACGCCACTGGTTCGGCTCAATAAGGTCGCCGACCAGAGCGGCGCCAGCGTGTACGCCAAATGCGAATTCATGAACCCCGCCGGCTCGATCAAAGACCGCATGGCACGCTACATCATCGAAATGGCCGAAAATGAAGGGCTCCTCAAACCCGGCGGCACCATCGTCGAAAATACCTCAGGCAACACCGGCATGGGCGCCGCGATGACCGCCGCGGCCAAAGGATACAAATCCGTCTTCACCATGCCTGACAAAATGAGCCAGGAAAAAATCGACGGCCTCCGTGCCTACGGCGCACAGGTCATCATCACCCCGACCGATGTCCCAGGCGATTCACCAGACCACTATGTCAATGTCGCCAAGAAGGTCGCTGAGGACACGCCGAACTCGTTCTATATGGACCAGTACCACTCCCAGTGGAACATCGAAGCCCACGAACTCTCCACCGGCAAAGAACTCTACGAACAAACCGACGGCGGCCAAGTCGACGCCATCGTCATCGGCACAGGCACCGGCGGAACCGCATCAGGCATCGGTCGATACTTCAAAAAAATGGGTGCCAAAACCAAAATCATCGGCGTAGACCCACTCGGCTCCGTCCACTACTCCATCTTCCATACCGGAAAACCCAGCACGCCCTATGTTTACAAAGTTGAAGGCCTGGGCGAAGACATCGTCTGCCGAGCGTTTGATCCATCGGTGATTGATTCTATGTATCAGGTCAACGACTACGAATGTTTCACCATGGCCAGAAAACTCGTCCGCGAAGAAGGCCTCTTCTGCGGCGGCTCCTCAGGAGGCATGGTTCACATCGCTTGCGAAATCGCCAAATCCATGGGCCCAGACAAAAAAGTCATCGCCATCTGCCCAGATTCAGGCACCCGCTATGTCACCAAATACCTCTCCGACGAATGGATGAAAATGCACGGCTTCCTCGAACCCGAAAAGGGACTCGGACTCATCGAAGACCTCATCGATCGATCCAAGCCCGTCATCTCCATAGCAGACTCGGCAACAGTGGGGGAGGTCATCGACACCCTCCGCACCAATGGCATCTCCCAAGTCCCCGTCACCGATGCCTCAGGCAAACCCACCGGGATCATCCACGAAGTGGACATCCTCCGCGCCTTGCAAAATGGTTCGGCAACGACAAGTTCACCAGCCAAGTCCATCGCCAACCCGCTCGACGGACTCCTCCATCCAAAGGCCCGCATCGAAGAACTCTATGGCGTCTTCGGCGCCGACCAAGTCGCACTCGTCTACGAAGCCAACCAAATCCTCGGCGTCATCTCACAAATCGACCTCATCGAACACCTCGGCAAAAACGCACACTAACCCACACATTCCCGGCATCCGTATCCAGAGGAACACACCACATGCATGTCAACGATTCCCACAAGTTCGGCACCCGCGCCATCCACGCCGGCCAAACCCCCGACCCGTCCACCGGCGCGATCATGACGCCGATCTATCAGACCTCCACTTATGTGCAGAAATCTCCGGGCGTGATCGTTGGCGAATACGACTACTCCAGAGCCGCCAATCCGACACGGGCCGCCCTTGAAGCCAACCTCGCCAATCTCGAAGGTGCCAAGCACGGCTTGTGCTTCTCCTCAGGTGTTGCCGCAACCGGCGTTGTCCTTCATCTCCTGAGTTCAGGCGACAAAGTCCTCCTCGGAGACGATGTTTATGGCGGCACCAACCGCCTCTTCCACCGCGTCTTTGCCCAACTCGGAATCGAAACGGTTTTGGTCGACATGACCGATCTCGATGCCGTCAAAAACGCCATCGATGATCGCGTCAAACTCATCTGGCTCGAAACCCCGACCAATCCAACCCTCAAAATCACCGACATCAAAGCGGTGGGGGACTTGGCCAAAGCCAACAACATCATCCTCGCCGTCGATAATACATTTGCGACTCCATACCTTCAGACTCCGCTTGCTTTGGGTGCTGACATCGTCTGTCACTCCACAACCAAATACATCGGAGGCCACTCCGACTCCATCGGCGGTGCCCTGCTCGTCAATGACGACACGCTCCATGAAAAACTCAAGTTCATCCAGCTTTCTGAAGGCGCTGTCCCAGGCATCATGGAATGTTTCTTGCTTCTGCGCTCTACCAAAACGCTCCATGTCCGCATGCAACGCCACTGCGAGAACGCCGCCAAGGTTGCCGATTTCCTCAACAACCACCAAGGCGTTGAGAGCGTGATCTACCCCGGACTCGAATCCCACCCGCAACACGAACTTGCCAAAAAACAAATGCCAGGCTTCGGCGGCATGATCACCATGTACCTCCGAGGCGGTATCGAAGAATCGCGCACCATGCTCGAAAACACCAAACTCTTTGCCTGTGCCGAATCCCTCGGTGGCGTCGAGTCCCTCATCGAACACCCCGCCATCATGACCCACGCCTCGGTCCCCGCCGACCAACGCAAACAACTTGGGATCGATGACAATCTGATTCGCCTGTCCGTCGGTATCGAAGATGTCGAAGACCTGATTGCCGATCTCAACCAAGCAATCGCCCAGGCCCTCAAATCCTGCGGCACCGTTTGCTGATATTCGCTCAAAGTTTCAGTCACAATCTATAGAGTCGTTGCTTGCTCAACAAGAATTTGCCGTATTCACTCAGAATATCTCGTGCCGTTATGCGTCATTCCCCCCAATTCAATACGCAGTGCGATGTCTCGAACTTGAGTCTGCTCGTCGATAAGCCGAAGGCACACCTGTCACCAAAGGACAATGCGGTCCTATTTCTTGTGTGGCAGGAGAAAGCCGAATGTCAATCCGCACCAAACTTATTGTCCTGTTGTTGTTCCCAACGGTCGCGTTTATGTATTTTGCTGGTTCTGCTTTCAAGGATGCCCAGGCCAAGGCCGTCGACAATACAGCCATTGCATCATTGAGCGAACTGGCAACCGTGATGAGCGCTCTGGTTCACGAGTGTCAAAAAGAACGCGGCTACACCGCCGGATTCCTCGGCTCCAAAGGAGCCAAGTTTGCCACAGAACTTCCAACTCAACGATCACTTTCCGATCAGCGGATTTTAGTTCTCAACGAATACCTCCAATCAAATCCACTCGAAACCAAGCCACTGAAAATCCGACGAGCCGTCAGCGAAGCCCTCACGATGGTCGGCAAGATCGACACCATCCGTCAACAAGTCAGCGGGCAGCAGATTCAAGCCAAAGACGCCATCGGCTACTACACATCCATGAACGCTGCATTTCTCGATGCAATCGCAGAAATCGCCCATGAGAGTTCCGACGATCTCCTCGCCCGTGAACTTGCTGGGTACGCCAATTTTCTCAAATCCAAAGAGCGTGCCGGCATCGAAAGAGCGGTCCTCTCCAATACTTTTGCCCAAGACTCCTTTGGCCTTGGCATGTACGCCAAGTTGATCACCCTGATTGGTGCCCAAGACAACTATATGGATGCGTTTCTTGCTGTTTGCTCAGATCAGGCCATGACTCAATACAAAGATGCAATCGCAGATCCATCGTTTTCCAAGGTCCAGGAATACCGGCAAGTCGCCTTGTCCAAAGCAAACGAAGGCCAGTTTGGACAACAAGCCGAAGAATGGTTCAAAACTTCAACCGCTCGAATCAATAAACTCAAAGAAGTCGAAGATGCCCTCTCAACGATCGTGTTGACCAGAGCCAACTCTATCAAATCTCAAGCAACTTCGTCGATGCAAATCATCGGAGTCGCAGGGGTCGTGGTCTTTGGCCTGACCACCTTCGGCGGACTCATGATGATTCGTCTGGTCATCAATCCAATTCGCCAAACCGTCGAAGCAATGGACAAAATCGCCCAAGGCGACCTGACCATCAAACTTGAGGAAAACCGAAAGGACGAACTCGGTGCCATAGCCATTTCATCCAACAAGATGACCGACGCACTTGCATCGGTCATTCGTGATGTGATCACTTCCTCACACGATGTCGCTTCAGCGGCCACCGAAGTCTCTGCAAATGCCGAGGAATTATCATCGGGAATGTATGAGCAATCTTCAAATCTCAACCAGGTATCAGCAGCCATTGAAGAAATGAACGCTTCGATCACTGAAGTTGCTGGAAAGAGTTCGCATGCCGAGTCGTTGGCAAATGAGTCCAGAAACCTCGCCCAGAGTGGTGGGGAGGTTGTTGAACACACCATCTCAGGAATCGAAGGCATTGCATCTCTAGTCAACCAGTCCGCCAGCACCGTCGGCGAATTGGGAAGCAAAAGCCAAACCATCGGCCAAATCATCAACACCATCAATGACATTGCCGACCAAACCAATCTACTGGCGCTCAACGCTGCAATTGAAGCGGCCAGAGCTGGCGAGCATGGACGCGGATTCGCCGTTGTTGCCGACGAGGTTCGTAAACTTGCCGAACGCACTACAGAAGCAACCTCCGAAGTTTCTCAATCCATCAGTGATATCCAGAAGGAAGCCCAGAACGCCGTAAGTTCAATTGATGGATGCCAAGAAGAAATGGAAACCGGCGTTTCGTTTGCCAAAGAAGCAGGCGAATCGCTCAAGTCGATCGTATTGGCAAACAGCTCCGTCAGTACAGAAATCTCAGGAATAGCTGCGGCGACCGAAGAACAATCCGACGCCTGCGCATCGATCAGTGAAAATATCGAAAACATCAGCAGTCTCATTGAACGATCAACCGATGGCGTTCGAGAAGCCGCTACAGCTTCAGCCATGTTGTCAAAAAGTGCTGAAGAACTTCAATCGATGGTTGCCAGGTTCAAAGTCGAATAACGAAAATTTACATCAAGTCATCCATCGACATTGATCCAGCGGAAAGTTCAAGCAGGAATATTTCCGCCTCTTGGGCAGTGTCTTTCTTGGATTCATGGGCTTCGAGAAGCCGCCGAACCAAAGCACTCCCCACAATCGCTCCGTCGGCGTGCTGCGTCACCGCCTTGACATGCTCGGCGCTCGCAATCCCAAAGCCACACGCAATCGGTGTCGATGATTTCTGACGAAGCACCCGCACCCGATCCCCAATCTCAGGCATCTCCGACCGCTCCCCAGTAATCCCCGCCCGCGCCAGCAGATACACAAAACCACTCGACGCCTTGGAAATCTCCCCGGCCCGATCCTCAGGTGTCGAAGGCGAAATCAACAACGAGTTGGTCAACCCATGCCTCTTGCATGCTTCAATATAAGGCCCCGCCTCTTCAAGCACAACATCAGGAAAAATACACCCATCAAACCCCGCCTCAGCGGCACGCTTGCAAAACACCTCAGCCCCACCAAGAGCAATCACAATACTCGACGACACCATCGCCACCAATCCAAGATCAATATCCCCGCGTACCGAAGCCACCTGTTCAAAGATCAAATCAGGCGTCATTCCTTGCTCGATCGCCTCGTGCATCGCCGCAGCAATCACAGGCCCATCGGCAACCGGATCCGAATACGGAAACCCAATCTCCACAATCGAAGCCCCACCCGCCTCCAACGCAGAAAGCAACGACACCAACGAATCAACAGTGGGGGACCCGCCGCACACAAACGGCAACAACACCGGATGGTTCGATTCCTTGGCACGCTTAAAAATATCAACAATCCGGTTCATCGTGTAATCACATCCGTCACTTGTTCGAGCCCCGCCGTCAATACCTCAGGGCCATCCTCAGTAATCAACACATCGTGTTCATAATGAACCGACATCGAATGATCCGCCGTATAAATCGGCCAATCCTTATCCGCCTGCTCAATCTGCCCCGTTCCCACACCAATCATCGGTTCCACCGCCACGATCGTTCCAGGCGAACAAGGCAGGTTCCCATCGGGCCATTCGCCAGGATACAAAGGCACCACATTGGAAATCCAAGGCGACGAATGCAACGAACGCCCGCACCCATGTCCGCCCAATCCACGAATCATATGAAACCCATACTTGTCCTCAACAATCCCTTGCACCGTCTTGGCCCACGCCATATAGGTATTGCCCGGACGCAACTCCTTGATCCCCTCGGCCAGCGATTCCTTCCCCGAATCGGTCAGTTTCTTGATCTCAGGCGACATCTCCCCAAACACATAAGTCCACGCCGCATCCCCAAACCACCCACGATATTTGATCCCAATATCAATACTCAGCACATCCCCAGCCACCATCGGCCGAGTCAAATACCCGGCCGTCCCATGCACCACACAGTCATTGACACTCAAACACGCCTGCGATGGAAACGGCGGCATCCGCCCTGGTTTGTATTTAAAAAAGCACGAGACCCCGCCGAGTTGCTTGATCTTCTCTCCGACAAACCGGTCAATCTGCGCCAAGGTCTGTCCATGTTCGAGAAAGTCAGCCAACGCGTGATGGACTTGAACAACTTTTTGGGCCGCGACATAGGCCGCTTCATGATCTTGTGATGTTTTGACGGTTGTTTGCATGTGATCCGATCATAGGTCAAAAAGAGTGGGGAGGTAGGACCAGAGCGATGGTGTATCATTGCACCAACCCCATGAACATCGGCATCATCGTCAATCCCAAATCAGGCCGAAACAAGGCCTCCCAGTTCGCCCAAGAATGCGAATCTCTACTCAAGAGCAAAGGCCACACCACGCACACAAGCACCACGCAACATCTTGGCACAAATGATCAATTTTGGGGGGTAGATCGCCTCATCATCATCGGAGGCGACGGCACCGTCCACCACGCCCTGCCCAAACTCATCGAACACCAAATCCCCTTCTATCACCTGGCCACTGGTACCTCCAATCTTATCGCCACCGATCTCAACATGCCCAAAGACCCCGCCGCCGCAATTCATTGGATCGAGCAGGGGGGGCAAGCCGATTTTGACATCCCAACCTTTGATGCCCGTCCGTTTCTGGTCATGTGCTGCTTGGGCATGGATGCAGGCGTCATCCACCGTTTCCAGAACCTCCGCAAAGGTGCAGGCGGCTTCCGCAACTACATCCGCCCGGTGACCCACGAAATCCTCCGCCCCAGACCCGCTCATCTAAGCATCAAAGCCGACGGAATCGAACTCGATCTCAAATCGCCGATGAATCTCGTCATCGCCAACATGCGTTCCTACGCGCTCAAAATCAACCCATG
>JALSHW010000313.1 GCA_026982035.1 Phycisphaerales bacterium
GACGACCCTGATGAAGTCGATGAACTCATTGCCGATGCGTTGAAGTTGGTAAAACAACCATAATCTGGGGTTTATTTCTTTGATCGCTGTTTCATCGCCGCTTCGATGTCTTTGACAGTGATGGGGATGGCTGAGGATAGATTTTGTCGGCCTTCTTTGGTGACGAGGATGTCGTCTTCTAATCGGATGCCGATTTTTTCTTTTTGGATGTAGATGCCTGGTTCGATCGTCACGACCATGCCTGGTTTGAGTTTGATGGAGTGGGCTCCAGGGTCGTGGGTTTCGAGGCCAATGTGGTGGCCGATGCTGTGAAGAAAATAGTCGCCATAACCAGCGCCTTTGATCACCTTGCGGGCGGCGGCGTCGACTTGGAGGAGTGTTGCGCCGGGTTTGACGGCTTTGATAGAAGCGCGTTGGGCTTTGAGGACGAGTTCGTAGAGTTCTTTTTGGCGTTTGGTAAACTTGCCACTCACTGGGATGGTGCGGGTGATGTCGGCGGCGTAGCCATTAATCTCGGCACCGCTGTCGAGGACCATGAGGTCCCCGGCTTGGGCAGTTTGGTCGTTGTCTTTGTAGTGGAGGATGGTGCCTCGTATTCCTGAACCGACGATGGGGTCGAAGGCGACAACTTTGGCGCCCTGGTCGGTGAAGCCGGAGATGAGGGCGTTGTGGAGGGTACGCTCGTTGACTCCTGGCTTGGCCAATCGAAGAACTCGGTCGATGCCCTGGGCGGTGGCTTTGATCGCGCTGCGCATGTGTTTGAGTTCGGCGGGGCTTTTAACCAAGCGGAGGGTCGTGAGGAGTTCGGACTGGTCGTGGATGGTTGAGCCGGGGATTCTTGAACTGAGTTTTTGGAAGAGATCAAGATCAGAGGAGACGGGTTGGGTGTAGGTGTTGAGAGGATGAAGGCAGGTCATGGATTTGGTGCGTTTGACGGCTTCGCCGAGGAGGCGGGGAAGGGTGTTCGTGCGAAAGATGGAATCGAAACCGAGTTTTTGGCGGAGTTCTTCGGTGACAAGATCGCGATAGCCGTCCCAGACATCCATTTCGGGATTGACGGGTTTGAGCAGGAGGATGCAGCGGCGTTTTGGGTCTGGGTTTGATGGATCAAAGAAAACCATTGCGCCGGGTTCGTTTCCGATGCCTGTCAAGTATTTAAAATCGAAGTTTGGAAACCACTCGCCTCGGAGTGGTGGTGCGCCGTCGCCGGCCATGATGAGTCCTACGGAACCCTTAAGGGCGGAGAGAACTTTTTTACGGCGGGCTTGGTATTCGGAGAGTTTGATGGTGGTGTCGATCATGATGAGATTTCCATATTGAGCGCATTGAGGAGTGCTTGTTGGGCTTTGGGGGTTCTTGAATCGGCTTTGCCGAAGCCGGGCTTGGCTCCGGCTTGGAGGGCGGCTTGGGCATGCTGTTCGATGTTGGTGACGAGAATAGCGGGCGGAGCGTTTTCTGGGAGATTGGAGATGAGTTCGATGCCTGATTCGGTGGGGAAGTCGCCATCGAGGATTCGGTTGATGAGGTAGAGGTCGGTTGGGTCGGTCATTTGATCGTTTGAGTTGATGCTGGTGACAGTGGCTTTGGGGATGTAGCCACGGATGGCGGCGGTGAGGGCGAAGACATCTGGACGGCAGTGCCCTACGAGTGTGATGGTTGGGGAATCGGTTGGCATGGTTGTTATCCGTTGGATGGGGAGATGGTGATTTGATTGGCGGTGACCGCCACTACAATAGGGCCTAGTTGGCAGGTGCGTGGGTCTGTTGAGGAATCGGTGATGGCGACGATGGTGTCTTGAAGGGTTTGATTGGTCAGGCGGTCGTGGCCTTGTGTTTGAAGATGGTCGATACAGAGGTGAAGGAGTTCGTACAAAGCCGCGGGGGGTTGGTTGCGCAGGTCGTTGCGGGCGAAGGTGATGGTGTTTGGTTCGATGGTGCCTGTTGGCCAGAGGTGGGCTTTGACGAGTTGGCGAAGTGCATGGACGGTTGATCGGCAGGAATCGGCGGCGGTGCTGGCTTTGGTGGCAATCTCTGGATCGAACTGACGGAGGACGGGGAGAACCTGGTGGCGGATGGCGTTGCGGGTCAAAGACTGGTCGTCGTTGGTGTGGTCGTGGGTGAAGGGGATATTGAACTGGGTACAAAGATCAATGGCGGCTTGGTGGGTGATGGTGAGCATGGGACGGATGATGGTGATCCCTTGGAAGGGTCGGCGGTCGTGGATCCCTGCGAGTCCTCTTGGACCTGCGCCTCTTGAGAGGTTCATGAGCATGGTTTCGAGTTGGTCGCCGGCGTGGTGTCCGGTGGCGATGTAGCCGAGGCCTTGGTCTTTGGCGATGGTTGCCAGGGCGTTGTAGCGAGCGTTGCGGGCGTTGTGTTCAGTGTTGCCTGGTTGGTCTTTGATGTGGATGGATTGCTCGATGAACTGGCAGCCGAGGTCGTTTGCCAAATTGGCGACGGCGTCCCTGTCGAGGGCGGTCAACTTTGGGGGGCGGAGGTCGTGGATAATGTGGGCGAGGGTTGGCTTTGGGGTGACGAGGGCGAGGATGGCGGCCAGGGCCATGGAATCGGGGCCTCCGGAGACGGCGACGAGGGTTTGACGGGTGCCATCGGGTGAAGATGTGCCGGTTGTAAGGGTTCGCCAACGGCGCAGGACTGGCGCGGCTGTGGGGTTGGAGCGGGTCAATTTTGTGTTTGATCCGGTTTGGGTTGGGGGTTGGCGGGCAGAGTCCATGAATAGATGATATTGTGTAGAAACCCGGAAGGAATGTGCTGTGCAACTTGGACCTCAAATGCCATCGAGTTCGACGGAATCGACTGAATCGGTTGATTCAACCCTGAGTGAGCCCTCGACGGAGCGGGTTGTGGATACTGGCGATACGACCGCCGGTACCGCTGTCGATACGACCGCCGGTACAACTGGTGATACGGCGGGGATCGCGGTGGAAAGTCAAGAGGGTGGGACTGGAGGCGAGAGTTTCTTTGAAACCTGGGCCAAGGGACAAGAGATGCCTTTGGGGCCAAGTTTACTGTTTATGGCTGGGGTCCTGCTGGCATTGATCGTGGTGATGCGGTCGTTGATGAAATCCTCCGCCAAACGGAAGTTGCAAACCCACACGATGGGGAACCCGACCGAACGGATCGAGAAAATGCACAATCGGGCCAAAGGATCGATGGACCCGGCTCGACAGGCGATGGTTGATGCTGAGGATTTGACCAGACGCATGGGGGCGGTGCTGGATAACAAAGCCACGAAAATCGAAATATTACTCGAAGAAGCCAATCAGCGGATCGAGCAGTTGGAGCGGGCCAATCGTGAGGTTCGGCGGACGGTTGAATCTGAACAAGCGGGCCATGCGCATGCGGATCATGCGGAGCGTTCGGGTGGGATGCCCGAGGCCTTGGATCGGGCCCGGCTGGATCAAGATCGGGCCGAGCGGACTTGGGTAGAGCCAGAAAAGCCAACAAAGCCAGCGGAGTCGGAGTCAAATGAATCAATTTTTCGGATTGATCGCGGGATGGGTGCCAAGGCACGGGAGGAGTCCCCTCATCGGCTGACATTTCCTGAACAGGTTGATGAACTGGCAACGCAGGGCTTGAATGCTCTGGAGATTGCCAACAAACTCAATCGGTTGGTGGGCGAGGTTGAGTTGGTGCTGAATCTTCGGCGGAACTCGGGGTGACGATTTGTTTTTTGAGTTTGTTTTTTGAGTTTGTTTTTGAGTGTTATTCTTTGAGTGCGTCGGCGATTTGATCGACGCGGTCTTGGATGATCTGGGCGATTTCGTTAAAGGGAAGGGCGGCGAGTTTTTGGCCCGCGACATCCGGGCGGCGACGACGGATTTCGTCTCGAAGATGAATCACAGGAATGGGGGTTGGCTTTGGTCGATCGGGCTGGAACTTGAGCGGGCTGACCATAACCTGGGCACCATTGGCGATGCGAAGGGCGTTGGCCGCGTCGTGACTAAGAACCACCGGAGCGTTGGAAGTGTCGGTGGTAAAAGGATGCTCGACGCGCGTGCGGACGGCAACAAACCCATCCGGAGAATCTTCGGTGGAAACCATCGCGTCGATGGCATCGCGGCCTGGATCACCGATCTGGGCTTGCATTGGGGCACAAGCGAGGGCCTTCATATTGCTGAGGCACATTTCGAGGTGTGGGCCCGCATCAAAAGGATCGATGCGGTGAGTGGTCATGAAGCCCAGGTCCTTGAGCATTTCGGCGGCTGGAAGAGTAGCACTGCCGACACTGCCCAGCGAAGTCAGGACATCATCGTTGAGCAAGGAAAGGTTGACGAACTTAGGAAGAAGTTCGTACATGAACTCGCGTTTGTCTTGATGGGTTGAGAGACGGTCGGCGTCTTCGTAAGACATGTTGATAAACTTGCGGATGACTCCACGCCAGAAGGGGGTGCCATCGTTGTATTCGTCGATGGGGGCCATCATTTCGGCGAGAATGCGGTCGGAAAACCATTGGGTGTGTTGTTTGAGGTAGTGAAAGCGACCGTAGCTCAGAAGTTTTCCAAGCCCTCGGCCTCTGGCGTTGTGACGCATGACATTGCCGCCGAGTTCGGTTGGACAAGCCATGTCTTGGAAAAGAATGGCGTAGACATGTTCCATGCGACCAGAGACGATCATGCGGTCGTCGTCGTTGTCGGGTTGGTCGGGCTCGTGGATTTTTTTGGAGAGAAGTGTGGATTCGCGGACGAGTTTGAGGAGTTGGTAGGAGAGGTTTGGGTGGTCGTGGGCGATCATGCCCCCTCGGATGGCAGAAGTTCCCAGACACTCACCCTGGTCTGTTTCGAGGACGAGGATGTAGTTGTCGTGGGTGCGATCGTGATTTTCTGGAGGACCATCTGCGGTTTGAACGGCTTCAAAGGAACGCACAGAAACACTGAGCATCTCGGCGATGCGGTCTTTGAATGGGGGAAGATTGATAAAATTGCCCGTGTGGGCCAGGTCCAGGAGGGTGTCGATGTCTTGGGGTTTGGCTTGGCGGAGTCGGTCCATGAGTTAGGCCCCCGCTACTTTTGACATGGCACGCTCGATAACCTTGAAGACTCTTGGCCAGTCTTCCATTTTCATAACGGGCAACGGCGGAAGCATGCGAACATGGAATGGACCGTGCCCGCACCAGAAGCAAATGACGCCTTCTTCGTAGGCGGCTTTGCAAGTGGCGATGACTTTATCTTTGTCGCCTCCGAAGGGGGTGAACCGCATCATACCGCCGAGGCCTCCAGCAAGGTCCCCGGTCAGAGATGGGGTTTCTGGGAACCAGTCCGGGTGTTTGGCGGCGAGCGCCTGGACTTGTTTGGTGAACTCGGCGTGGTGTTGGGCGAACTTGCCGTTTGGGCCATAGTTGCCATCGGCGGCGAGTTCATCAAGCAAAGCGTTTCCAACGGTAAAGTCGACGGTGGCTCCGGTAAAAGTGCCCGAGAGGAGCCCGGCTTTGGGGTTGTATTCTTCGGTGTAGAGGGTCGCGCAGGCCTGGGTCATTTTGCCGACCGTGAGGACATCAATGTATTTGCCCAGGTCGTAGTACTCAAATGCAAACATTTCTTGGGTGCGCCCAAAGGTCTGAATCTCGTCGGCCCAGACGGCAATACGCTTATCTCTACAGAACTCCATGAGTGCCTTGAGGTAGTCTGGGTTGGAGACATTGAAGCCCCCTTCGCCCTGCACAAGCTCGAAAATAAAGGTCGAAATCTGACCAGCGTAACGGTTATGGTATTTTTCGAGACGACCGATCATCCAATCGATGTATTTGGTATCACCTCCCATTGCGTCGGCTTTGGCTTGATCCCAAAAGGGGAGGTAGTCGACCTGGGTTGAAAGGGGCACGCCTTGACGACCGGCGGCGGAATCTCCAATTTGAGACATGGTGACCGAACGCCCCATGAAACAGTGTTCAAAAGCAATAACCCTGGTTGCCGGAGCGTGTTTTTGGTAGCAGACCTTGATGGCCGATTCGTTGGCCATGGCACCGGAGGTGGTGATGAAGGCGTGGGCCAGATCAGAGGTTCTTGAGGCGTGCTTGACGAGTCTTTCCCCAAAGGTGACGGCGTCGTAAGAAGTTTGGAGGTTGCCATGCTTGGTGGTGTCGAGAAGGGCCGCGTCGAGTTGGGCTTTGATGATCTTGGGGTTGGAGTGACCCATGAAGTGGACACCGATGCCGGTGAGCATGTCCCACTTGATCGAACCATCGGCCATCTCAACCAAGGCACCGTTGCCGACACCTGAGGAAATGGATGGATAAAGGAGCCCGCGGCCTTTGATCTTGGCGGCGTCATCGAGCATCTGCTGGAAGGAGACTTTGAGGTCCGCCGTTGGTGGCTGGACTTCGGTGATGCGGGCCGAGTATGCAGCGACCTGATCGACGATGGTGTTGAAGGCGTCGTGGATGGATGGGTCGCTGAGGAGTTCGGTGCCAACTGTTTGGGTTGAAGTTTGTGGGGTCATCTCGTTCTTCCTTGAGGTACTGATACTTGATTACGATTCGGAACCGCCTGCACTGAGCCGAGCGATGAGGATCGCAAGGAGTTGGCAGCGTTCAACGAGACTTGGGATTTCGATCCATTCGTCGGGTGTGTGAAGGCCCCCGCCACGGACACCAAGGGTGTCGATGGTTGGGAGCCCGGCTTGCTGGAGGATGTTGCCGTCGCAGACGCCTCCAGTTTTGGCGAAAGGGAGTTTTTGGCCAAGGGCTTCGGCAACGGCGCGGGCTTGGAGGGCGAGTTTTTCTGTTGCGGGGATCAACGGCTTGGCCGGGCGGTTGAAACTCCGGTGGACCGTCACTCCAGGGAGGGAATCGCCAGATGTATTGAGGGCCTGAAGCATCGTTGTAATTTCATCGGCGATTGTCTGATCCGGAAAGCGGACATTGCCCCAAGCACGCGCATGATCAGGCACCGCATTGGTCACAGGCCCACCCTCGAGAGGTCCGATATTAAGAATACGGCCTCGCTCTGGATCAGGCATGTCCCCCACCGCCACGACGCACTCGGCAAGTTTGGTGACGGCAGAAACACCATCGGTGAAGGCCCGTCCCACATGGGCGGACTTGCCAGTAGTTTCGATCATGAACTGGCCTGCCCCCATGCGTTCGATGACAAGCTCTCCGCCGGGCATCGCCGGCTCAAGTGCGATGCCAAAATCATGGAGTTTGGCTTGGTCGGCAAGGGTCTTGGCCGAGTGGTAGGTGCCGGTTTCTTCGTCGCCATTGAGGGTGAAGGTCCAGTTGGCGTTGACACCGCATTCGTCGAGGGCTTCGAGTGCAGCCACAGCGATGACGAGACCCCCTTTCATATCAACGCATCCGGGACCAATAGCGGTTTGACCGTCGGATGCAATGTCGAGTTCTTGGAATGGGCCATTGGGATCGTGAACGGTGTCCATATGTCCGGCGATGAGGACCCGGCCAGTCATCACGCCATTGAGACGCTCACAAATCGAGGTCTTGGGTTGGTAGCCACCGGGTTGACCGCCCAGAAGCCAGTCGGGTTTGGGATCCGGGTTGGTTTGGGTATGGGTCGCCCCCAATGCGGTAAGGCGAGAAGTCAGGAGATCGCGGGTGTGTTCGATGCCTTTTTCGTTGAAACCGCCGGTCGGAATGCCCACATGGAGGACGAGGTCATCGAGCAGAGCATCGGCCTTGGAGGCGATGGTATCGGCGAGGAGTTGTTCTTGGGTACTGAGTGTCACGCAGAGAGTGTACGGGCGTGCAAATCATGGTTCTAGGGCGGTAAGGGGGGTTTATTGAACGAGCGCGGTTTAGATTGGATAGGGCCTGATTGTGTGGAGAAATGAGCGAATTTATTTCTCTGTGGTGATGGTGCCCAAGTCGATCACGATCCCGTTGGGGAGGTAGAGGTCGATGTTGAGTTCGTCTTTTTTCAAAGAGGTGAACACGACGGAGGTTCTGCCTGAAGTCTCGGCGTTGATAAAGTCGGCCTGTGATGGGCCTGCGTATTTTTCGTTGTTGCGTTCGTTGGCGTGGAAGTGATAATGGGCCAGGGCTCGGTCGGAGAACCGCATCATGTCTTCGGAGGCGACGAAGCGTTCGTCGCTGAGACGATCGCGGGAGCGGGGGCGAAAGAGAATTGCCCGATACGACCCACCGATGTGG
>JALSHW010000314.1 GCA_026982035.1 Phycisphaerales bacterium
CCAATCCCCCTCGGTTGCCCCTCAATCCCCCTCATCAACTCCAGCCGCCGCCTTCCTCCCCATCAATGATGGCAAGCACGCCACTGAAAGCAACGCATTGCGGCCAATACTCAACGGAATCGAAGAATCCCACTGCCCAAGACACCCACACTCAGACACCCACACTCAGGCGTCTTCCCCCGAATCTGCAAAAACACCAAATACGCCGTCAATACAAACAATAACAACACCGCAACCGACGCCCATTGCTTCACCGCTCGATGCGACAACAACCCCATCCCAACAACAACCTCAACCCCAAGCACCACCACCGCAACCAAACCAACCAGCGACCCAGGCACCAACCCACCCCGCTCAATCGCAGATGCAAACGCCGCCACCCCACTCTCAAGCCCATGCTGCGTCGTCGTCACATTCGTAAGTTTCATCACCACGGCAAACAAAAAAAATCCACCCACCCCAATCCGCAACAACCCAGGCATCGCTCGCCACACACCGCCCATTACGCCACCCTCTTCCGCAATACCCAAACAGATCCAACCACAACAACCCCAAGCACTGACAACAAAATCCACCGATTCCGCTTCGGCTTCCCCTTCCCAAACGCCGCCAAATACTCCTCAGCCATCTCATCCTGGTTGTACAACAAAGTCCCATCCGAGTCGTACACATTTGAGGTCTTAAAATCCCGCCGCGCATACTCCCCGTTGGAATCAACAAACTGCAACGCTTCAGCAACATGCCCCGGATCGCGGTCAAATTTCAATGCAAAATGTGCTTCCGTGTTGATCGCATGCTGACCATTCTGATCTGCAGGCCGCTTATAAGTCTGAACCATCCTTGTAGGCAACAACGGATCATCTCCCTCCCCATACCCCGAATACACCCACCGACCAACCAAAACCGCCTTGTCACCATCCTCCCCCCACACAACCTCACGAATCAATCCGTCTTGGTCAAATACAATCCGGGCCAGTACATCCTTGATCTTCAGCGTTTTTGATCCAAGCTCGTTCGGCTCGAAAGTCCCCCTCTCAATCAATGTCCCAATCACAGGCCAAACACACATCAACACTGGAAGTTTTTCTCCAAGAATCAACGGCTTCGACAAACGCACATCGTCATACATCCCCGCAGGATCAAAAGATGCTGCAGAAATCATTTTCAAATCTCCGTCGTAGTACACAAAATGAGCCGGAATAGAATCCCACTCCCCTTCAACATCTCGATGTTCGCGGTAAATTCGCCCATACATCTCCTTGTCATATTGCCTGTGTGAATACGCCCCATCTTCTGCGACGGCATACACAAACACAGTGTCCGTATGCGCATCTTGTGCATGCATAACCACGCTACCAATTTGCGAATACTTCACCTGCAAAGACTCGACAAACTCTTGCCCATCTTGGCCAAACACAGCGTGTGTACAGAAAAACACCACGCAAACAATGAAACCAAGACAATACAATTGTACCCGAAACGCAAAATTGTTCATGAGATTATGCCGGTGGCCCAGACAAACAACCACCCGAACATGTTTGATTGGGCACCTGTACAGTCATGGTGGTGCCCAACATCCTCGTCCCCCCGGTACAGTTGGGGGCTGTTCCAGTGCCATTGATAAACTCAGTACACGGACGCGTTACAGTGAACGGGTCGCTCACTTTACTATGACTACGCCCGTTTAGGCAGCGAAATCCTTTTGGGCAAACAGTATAGCTTACGCAGTTTTGAGTCGCACTTACCACTTCTGTGCCAAGCGATCCGTATTTAAAACAAACCCCGGTCTGAGCAATCGCAATCGAAACCGCCGCCGCAGCACAAGTAAACCCACACAACACAACTATTCGATTCCGCATAGCAAAGTTCTCCTTCATGCTTCGTTTCAATCCATCAACCACTTCAATCTACCCCCCCCATCACATTGTCAAGTTATAAATATTTTTCTTTCTATTTTTTACATAATTGCCGATAGCCACCTTGTATCAATACCACGCATTTGTTATAATGCGATCGAAAGGCTCCTCAATGCCTCGCAAAGCATTCACACTTCTCGAACTCCTCGCCGTCATCGCGATCGTTGCACTCCTCATCGCCATCCTCCTGCCCGTCCTTTCTTCAGTTAAACAAACCAGCAAAGAACTCCTCTGCCTCACCCGCATCCGCAACGCCAGCTTCGCAATCACCCAATACGCCGACCAAAACCGTGGCTTTGTACCTTTCGCAGGATACAACATCAACACCATCACCAACCCCGCCAACGAATCCATCCGCGTCGGCAACACCAACGGCTTCGCCCACTCCCAATGGGTCAACATCATGCCAGAATACTGGACCGCAGACCTCTGGCCAGAATCCATGATGTGCCCAGACCAACCCCCCTACGACCCAACCCTCACCAGACAATGGCCCGACATCGACCTCCTCACCGACGGCTTCCGAAGACAACCACTCTTCGACCTCTCCGGCGCCTTCCACATCGCACCAAAATCTCTCCCACAAAACGCAACATACGAAAACCTCATCGTCCAACCCCAAAGACTCCACAATGTCGCCTTCCCCTCAACAAAAGTACTCCTCTACGAATTCTTCGGATTCTGCGTTGAAACAAGCCCCGAAGTCCGCTTCTGGCAATCCGCCGCACAAACCCAACTCTTCGCCACCTCCACCATCGCCGTCGACGGCTCCGCCTTCCGCTACGCCACACGAAACGCACTCGAACCCGCATTCGGCTCCGGCCTAGACCTCACCATGCACGGCATCCAAGGCCGAGACATCGACCGCACCCACATCAACCAAGACGCCCTCAACCGCCTCCATTACACAACTTGGAATGAATAATTTCATTTTTTTCCCCCAATCCCCCTACAAATTCCCCCCACCACCCAAACACCCCCTCATTTTCCCCTTCCAATTCCCTCCAAAATGTGCATAATAAAACATGGCACCAATACGCCAGGCCACCCGCACCCCCCCAACCCGTGGCCAACACAACACCTTCTTCACTTTGGGGGGTCGAAAGGAATCGATCATGCAGACCGTCGCACAACTCCTCATAAACAAAAAAAACTGGTCCCAAGGCGATCATGGCCACCACCGAGTCGAACACATCCTCACCATCACCCAAACCGACACCGTCCTCGACGCCGCCAAACTCATGAACCAACACCGCATCGGCTCACTCATCGTCACCGACACATTCAACAACATCACAGGCATCATCACCGAACGAGACATCCTCACCCGCATCGTCACCGCACAACTCGACCCAGCAACAACCCAAGTCTCCAAAGCCATGACCAAAGATGTCATCTCCTGCACCCCCGAAACAACCCTCACCGAAGCCCGCCACCTCATGACCGATTGCAAAATCCGCCACATCCCCGTCACCGACTCCAAAGACGGCAACGAACAACTCCTCGGCATGATCTCCATCGGAGACCTCAACGCCGCCAACAACCAAAACCTCACCATCG
Source organism: Phycisphaerales bacterium (assembly GCA_026982035.1). GTDB lineage: Bacteria > Planctomycetota > Phycisphaerae > Phycisphaerales > UBA1924 > UBA1924. The sequence goes on from JALSHW010000314.1 coordinate 3,477, forward strand.
AAGTCAAAACCATGCGCCAATACATCACCACCAACTAAGCCGTACCTGACGACTCCAAGTGTTCTTCTCTGGGTGCCCCGATGGTGGGCTTTGCCACCTTCGGGTCTTTGACCGTCAGATGTTTTTTGTACCACCAAGACCCGCAGGTGGATAAGAATCCACCAGCGGGGCACCCTTCAGAGCCGTCAGACACGACCTAAGCCGTACCCGACGACTCCAAAATATCAATCTGCAAATGGCCCGGATCGCCGGGAACCAAACCATCAAACACGACCTAGTCGTCGAGGGAAATGGATTTTGGGCCTTCTTTGCCAGCGACGCGCTCCATGTAGCCGTCGCCTCTTTTTTCGTATTTGGTGAAGCCAAGACGGTCGAGGTTTTCGTTGGAAAGTTGGGACTTACCCTTGATGTCAGACCATTTGCCAGCGATGTTTGGGGGCTGAATGACGCGTTCGACGGGTTTGCCTTCGTGTTCAGTGAGGGCGTCTTCGGACATTTGTTGGATGATTTCAAAAGTGGGCTCGCCGGTGGGTTCGCCATTTTCTTTGAGGTATTGGTAGACATAGATGGGCATGGTGTTGCTTTCGGTTATTTTCTGGCGAGTCTTTAACTTGAGGGGGAGGGGGGTTAGCCGAAGATTTGTCCTGAGTCGGTGTCTTGCATCTTCCATCCGGTGGCTTTGCAGATTTTTTGGAGCACTGGCCAAGCGAAGTCGGTGTTGTAGACAACGACCATGGCCTGGTTGATGGTATCGTGCCCCTGTGCGTATTCAACGGTGTATCCAGGACCGTGGAGAACCATGGTGCCAACTGCACTGCGTTGGGAGCCGTCGGGGAGAGTATTAAAGCTTGCGAGCTCTTTGCAGAGTTCTTTGGGAGTACCTAAGGGAAAATTCCCGGCGACAGGATCGTCGGTGTCTTTGGGCTTGATGAAGACGAGGATTCGTTTTTTTGATTTGGCCATGGCTTGGAATTGTAGGTTAGATCGGGCTGTGGTTCAGTCTTCTTGGCTCTCAAGGGCGTCAAGGGCATCGTCTCTGGCATCGAGAAGTTCGACGGCTTTGTCGAGGAGAAGGGAGAGAGGAACAGGTTTTTGAAGATATGCGTCTACGCCCAAGGATTCGCCATAGGCCTGGTGCCGTTGACCCTCGTTGGCGGTGACCATGATGACGATGGGGGAAAATTCGAGGCCTTTGATTTTTTCAAGTACAAGAAAGCCGGAACGCTTGGGGAGCATCATGTCGAGAATGACAATATCTGGCGGGTCGTCGTTGCAAATGCGCACAGCTTCGTCGCCATCAGTGGCCGTGAGGGTCATGGCACCTTCTGATTGGAACGCCGCATCAAAAGCTTCGAGGATGTCGCGTTCGTCATCGACGATGAGGACGCGAACATCGGCGAGGCGGCCTTGATGACAACTGTCTTGGCCATTGGCTTGTGTATCGAATTGATCATGGTCGTCCATGTGCGATCCTCTTCTTAATGATACTTATCTGAAATGGGTAATGTTGTGCTTGGTCATATAGGCACGGTCTTGTTCGGAACGGTCAATTATTTTGGCAAGCTCTTCGTCGGTCATCCAAGGGAGAGCGGCGAGTTTGTTTTTCAAGGCCTCTGGGAATGGTTTGTTGAGGCGTTCATGTCGTGGACGGCTCTTCCAGATTCGGTGCATCCAGAGGTACTGTTCCGGTGTTTTTCGGATCATTTGCTCTATAGAGCGCCGATAGCGTGCGGTGATGTAAAAAAGAGGGTCTGGTTGATCTTTCCAGTCTTCGCTTGTAAATTGATCCACGACTTCGATACGGTATCGCATGCTTTGGTCGGTGCCTGAGGCCGTTGGAAGACGCCTGGCCTGTCCAATGAGAATGTTGGCGTTGTATTGAAGTGCAGTAAGGCCTATAGATTTGTAGGAAGAAGCAAGACGCCCAAAATAAGGAACTTGAAGCCCTCGGTCGCCGGCATTTTGATCAGCGACAAAAGCGACGGCCTCGCCATTTTCCATAAGCTTTGGCATGGCACGCATAACACCAAACTTGTCGAGAAGGTCAAGGCCCCGCCTTGAACGCGTTTGTCGAACCCAGTCGTCTGCGGGACGAAGGTCGAGGGGGCGATAGATGGCGTGCATGTTGAATCCAAGAAGTGCCATGGTGTAGCCGATAATTTCCCAGTTGCCGCAGTGTCCGGTAAGGAGAAGGGTTGGGCGGTCGTCGAGAAGAGGACGCATGGCGGATTCGAGATTTCCAAGTTCTACATAATCTGTCCAGGCATCTTCGGAGAGAAGTCTTGGAGTGACGATGAGCTCGGTAATGAGCATGAGAAAGTGTTCGTAGGCCTTCATAACAAGTTCGCGCCGTTGGTCGTAGGAATAGTCTGGAAAGGCAACCTCGATGCGATCGATGGCTTGACCGACTCTTTTTTTGTTGAACCGCGCCTTTCCGATAATTCGGCCAAGGCTTCTTGCCCCTCTGAGGGTGACGGGAAGGGGAAGGAGGTGCGTCGGGATGAGGGCCGTGCGCACCGCAGCGTAGATTGCAGGTTGAATGATGTGTTGTTGGAGGGGTGTGAGGGCACCCCTTGGATCACTGGCCATGGTTCCCCAAACTTGTCATTGGGTCATTGGGTCATTGGAATCTGCGTGATTGCACAGAATCAGTTTGGAAAATCCCCGATGAGTGTCTGGAGGCGGTTGGCGTTGAGGAGTGGAATCGAAGCATCTTCTGCACGAATGAGGAGGTCATCGTAGCGTTGGATTTCTCGTTGGAGTCGGACATATTCCTGCATGATTACGATGGGTGCACCTGGGCCTGGAGGTGGTGGGAGGATTGGTTTTTCACCGAGGACAACAAAGTCGATGTCGCCAACAACTTGATCTTCGAGCTTTCCGCCCCAGTGTTCAATGAGCGCTTCGAGTTCTTCGGTTTCGTAGTCGTTTGCAACGCCGTCACCATTGACATCGAAGAGACCATCGACGATGAACTTGTATGTTTTGCGTGGGTCGTAAACGGCGTTTGCGATGACATTGCCTCGGATAATTGGGTTTCCTTGTGAGGAGGCGACGATGCGCGCTCTGGAGAATTCGTCTTCGACTTCGATAATCTCGATGACCGCTTTTCCCGCGGGGTATTCGTTTGTTTCTGGGTTGACGCGAATTTCAGTCGCGTTGTCGTAGACGGCGAAGGTCATGCCCAAGACTGCTTTTTGGTTTCGTCCGATGGAAAGGAGGACCTCTTTGTTTGCATTGATGATTTGGTCGATTCTGCCATCGACGAGTTCGGCTTCGTTGAGTGGTTTGAGTCGGTCGGATTTGCCTTGACCTTTGAGTCTGGCGAGCTGGTCTTTGAGGAGGTTGTTGTCGCGGGTGGTGATATCGAGACGGGCTTGCATGGAACCAGTTTCTGTTTCGGCCTGTGCGCGGGTTTCTTCGATTCGGTCTGTGTAGCGACCCTCGATTTGTGCGAGGATCTCTTCGAGGTAGATAACTCGTGCAGAATAATCGTCAATGTTTGCCTGCATGTTTGCAGCCGTTTGGTTAAACGCCGCCTCGATGGTGGCGACGCGGTTGGCTTCGTATTCTGCCGTTTCTTGAGCAGCGCGACGCTGAGCATCGGACTCCTCCAAGCGGATGGAAAGTGAAGCGATTTCGTTGTTCTTCTTCTTGATGAGATCCAAAAGTGAACCTTCGGCAATGTCTGGAAGTGCTTGGAGTTGGTCGCGATATTGGGTCATGGCGGTGGAAGCGTCGCCTGTGATTGAGCCAAGAAGTTCTGAGCGGTTTCCGGCAAGGTATTCGACGACTGTCTTGTTTCCGTCAGAACGCGCTTCTTCGAGGATGGCGCGAATGACGGCGTGCTCACGCTGTGATGGAGAAACGAACTGTTTATAGTTTGCGTCTGCGGCTGCCAGGTCACCTTTGGCCCGCTGTGCCTGGCCATAGAAAACCATGGTGGTGACGAAGAATCCGAGCGCAAATGCGCCAAGGACTGTAATGGTGACGGCGACGCCGACGCTTGCTCCGGTGCGAGCTGCCATAATGACTCTCCTGCTGGGTGATGTGCCCTTTGAGGGTGAGTGAACTGCGAAATTGTGCCCACAACGATCGCGGGCTTGATGTATCCGCACGCCAGGGAACTTGGTTCGCTCGCGTGGGCGGTATAGTAGATGGGTTTTTGGGCCAAGGGGCGTTGGAAGAGGTCATGCCGAAGAGAATCACGACTGGATTGAAGACATGCCGGCCTGACCAACCGCTTAATACTGAGCACAATTTGCGACTCCATCGTCCTTTTTTGTCCATTTTGGGCAATATTGGGTTTATCATCTGAATTGATGAAAAAATTTCAGGTATTCTGTACTACTGAGTGACAAGATTGCTCAACACAACGAGAAACAAGAGGCATGATGTTGAATATGACACGCGGAATTCACCCGAATGATTTGGAAATGATTGAACAAATTCCTGGTGTTGCGGCGGTTGTTCGTGACGGAGAACTGCGATTGATGTGGTGTACGCGGTCGCATCTTTTGAAACCGGGGGAAGTCCCCAAGGATTATGTGGGCACAACGCTGGATGACATTTTGCCTCCCAG
>JALSHW010000315.1 GCA_026982035.1 Phycisphaerales bacterium
GCAGATTCCGGTGGGGGCGATGGTGGATGATGAGGTGTGCCAGGGATTGCGAGCGGGGGGGGCGATTGGGAATCCTGATCTTGATGATGTGTTTGGTGGATTTGATGGAAAGGCCGAACTGAGTTGGGGCAAGAGTGGGATTCGGTGTGTGATGGAGTGCAGTGAGGCGTTTGGGCATGTGGTGGTGTACACGCCAAGGGCCATCAAAGAGAGCGGTTCTGCCCCACCCCCACTGCCTTGGGTGTGTGTGGAGCCGGTGACGATGGTCAATGATGGGTTCAATCGGATGGTGGATCACGCTGATACGGGTGTGCGGATTCTTGGGCCGGGGGAGACGCTCAGGAGTTCGATGCGGCTGTCGTTTGGTTTGTGTTGATCCGCATGGTGGATGACGACTAGGTCGTGCCTGACGGCTCTGAAGGGCGCCCCGATGGTGGGCTTTGCCACCTTCGGGTCTTTGACCGTCAGATGTTTTTTGTACCACCAAGACCCGCAGGTGGCAAAGCCCACCAGCGGGGCACCCAGAGAAGAACATTTGGAGCCGTCAGACACGGACTAGGCGGCGCTGCGGTATTCTTGTGGTGTGTTGAGGAATTCAACGACATCGTCGTAGAACATGGGTTTGGCAAAGTAGTAGCCCTGGACCATATCGCATCCATGGGCGATGAGTGCGGAGACTTGGGATTCGGTTTCGACTCCTTCTGCGACGATGGCCATGCCTGTGTTTTGGGCCAGTTCGATGGTGGCGTGGAGAACGGCTCCGATGTCACGATTTTGGTCCATATCGCGGATGAAGCTCTGGTCGATTTTGAGGACATCGAATTTGAACTTGTGTAAGAGACTGAGAGAAGAGTGGCCAGTTCCGAAGTCGTCCATGGCAATTTTGACTCCGAGCAGCCGTATTTCATTGATAATGTCGCTCATGCCTGAACGCGGATCGACAATGGTTGATTCGGTGATTTCGATTTTTAGGACAGCCGGATCGATCTTGGTTTTTTCGAGTAATCTGCGTAGATTGTTCATGAAATCAGGGCACATGAGTTGACGCTTGGCGACATTGACATTGATTGAAAACAGGTGGCCATGTTCAGCAAAGATTTTATTCAACTCCAATATGTCATTGACGGCTTGCTCAAGAATCCACTCTCCGATTTCAACAATTTTTCCGGTATCCTCTGCTATTTCAATGAATTGATCCGGGCGAATCCAACCAAGGTCTGGATGCTCCCATCGGATCAGCGCTTCGAATCCTGTGGTTTTCATTGTGGCTAAATTTACGATTGGCTGGTAGGCAACACGCAATTGATTTTTCTTCAACACCGAATTGAGGTCTTCTTGTATCCGCAATCTGAACTTTGTGTCTTCGAGCATTTGCTGGTCAAATCGTACAACCCGGCCTTTGCCTTCGAGTTTGGCTTGGTACATGGCGGTGTCTGCGTCTCGAATCATTTGATCTGCGGTGGTGTAGCGAGAATCTGCGGTGACCAGTCCGATGCTTGCTGTTGAGGTGATTTGGCGGCCATCGAGGAGGTGGTGTTTTTCGAAGAGTTTGAGCAATCGTTGAGCGGCCTCCATTGCATGCTCTGTTGATTCAACGGGAGAGAGCAAGATCATGAACTCGTCGCCTCCGAATCTGGCTGCCATATCTGTTTTTCGTAAGCAATTTCGAAAACGGTCTGCAATTGAGCAAAGTAATGCGTCACCCACGGCGTGTCCAAGAGAATCGTTGACCAATTTGAAACGATCAAAGTCAAAAAACAAAACTGAAATTAAATGCTTGTTGTCTTTGTGGTATTGACCGAGCTCTTTTTTGAGTTCATTGCAAAAAAGTTCTCGATTGGCAAGTCCTGTCAGTTTGTCGTTGTTTGCATCGTGAATAAGCTGTTCGTTGAGTTGGGTGAGTTGGACGGTGCGCTGGACAACTGCGTTATCCAAGCGATCGATCTGTTCCTTGAGTGAAGACCGCATCAAATCGACGGCTTGTTGAAGTTGTCCGATCTCATCGTTATTTGTAATTTTGATCTTTCGAAAGTGATCGCCCTCGGCAATGGCGTTGGCTGATTCAACAAGTGCCTTGAGCGGCTTTCCCAAGTGCTGGGCAACCATCCAAGCGGTGATACCGCCCAGCACGAGAATACCAGTTTCGATACCCAAGATCGTGTATCGAAAATAAGAAGCACTCTGCTCAGGTTGGATGTGATTTGCACCCCACATCAACACTCCAAGACCTATCACCATCGGGAAAGCCGAGGCGAGAAAAAAGGCCAGCGCGATCTTGGTGGATATGGATTTGATTCGATCTGGAAATATTTTGATCATCTGAGACCTTGGTTATGATTCGAAATCTGCAAACCCGCTCATTACTGGACTTGTCTATATCAATATCGTCCACAAACCAGACCGCCTGTCTTGTTTTAGATCAAGCATTCGTATCTTGTGCTCTTTCAAACGATTACCCATCAAATATGGGGGGGGATGGGGACACAGTTCTGTGTCAATCACGCCCATGAAAGCGTTCGACTTGCTGATCGGCGAGATAACTTGAGCGGACGAGGGGGCCTGAAACGACGAGTTTGATGCCAACGGATTCTCCGATCTCGATGTATTCTTTGAACTCGTCGGGGTGGACCCAGCGGTCGATGGGGAGGTGGTTGCGGGTGGGTTGGAGGTATTGGCCGATGGTGATGATGTCGCAACTGTCGCCTTGATGATCGGTCATGGAGACGAGGTCGTTGAACATGTCGAAGACTTCGTGTTTGCGTTCGCCGATGCCGACCATGATTCCGGTTTTGGCGATGCCGCCTTGGGCTTTGACGCGGGAGAGGAGTTCTAGGGTGCGTTCGTATTGTGCGCTTGGGCGGACGGCGGGGTGGCAGCGTTTGACGGTTTCTAAGTTATGCGCGATGATTTCTGGTTTGGCGTCGATGACCATTTGGAGGGCGGCCTCATCGCCTTTGAAGTCGCCTATGAGGACTTCGATGGACATGTCTGGGCATGCTTCTCTGGTTCTGATGATGGTTTCTGCCCAGATGCCGGCGCCGCCGTCGGGGAGGTCGTCGCGATCGACGGAGGTGATGACGATGTGCTTGAGGCCTGCGCCGCTGAGTGATTCGGCGACTCGTCTTGGTTCATCTTTGTCAACGGCGGCGGGTTTACCGGTTTTGACATTGCAGAAGCCACAGGCGCGGGTGCAGGTGTCGCCGAGGATCATGATGGTGGCGACGCCTTTGGCCCAGCATTCGCCCATGTTTGGGCAGGCGGCTTCTTGGCAGACGGTGTGGAGGTTGTGGTTGTCGATGTTTGATTTGGTGGCTTGGAAGTTTTGGCCGCCTGGGAGTTTGGCTTTGAGCCAGCTTGGTTTTTTTTTGATGGTGAGGTGATGGAGGGTGTCATCTTGGTTGTTGAGGATCATGGAGTTGAGGGAGAAGGTGGGTTTGAGGGTTCGGATGGGGTCGCCTCCGAGGGGGCGGGGGTGGCGTTGGAGGGTGCGGGAGTGGCCTGGATCGCTGGTTTTTTGGGAGCCGGGCGATGAATCTGGGTGGTGATTGGGAGCGGGTTGGCTGGGATTGGTTGGCACGGGGGAGTTTATGTCGGTTTGGGGGTGGATTGTGAGAACGGATGGAATCTTTGGGGCGTATGGCTGATCGATGGATCGGCTGTTTGTCGATGGTTCTGTTGGATCTTGGATCAAGTGGGGCGCAATGATGTGCCAAGGCCCGGAAATCATGCGTTTTTCGGTGATGAAATCAACTTGGGGGGTGTTTGTGGTCGATGGAACGCATCGAAGAATCAAGTGCTTTGCCAGACTGGTGCTACACTGTGGCATCAGATGGTGGTTTGGATGTATGCAGGAGTGAACCCGTGTCCCAGAAGACTTTTGAATCAAACGAGCAATCCAAGCACCATGCCTCGGATTTAGGTGTGAATCGGCGGATTTCCGTGACCAGGCGTGTGTTGGTGGCTGGATTGGCCCTTGGTGGGGCGGGTGTGCTGTTCCCTGCTGGTGGATGTACGAACACGGATTCGTATTTTAATCCGAGTATCACGGGACGGTGGGAGCACACGCCGACGCGGGTACCGATTTTGGAGCATTTGGCGGCGATCGAGACGCCTGAAGATGAGTGGGTGGAGATTTCTGAGATTACCAATGAGGATTTGATCCCGCAGACTTCGGTGTACCGGGTGTCGTCGGGTGATAATTTGACGCTGAGTATTTGGGACTTGGTTTTGACGAATCAGGTGGAGGTTTTACCTCGAATAGTGGATCCCAATGGGTATGTGGAGGTGCCTCAGCTTGGTCGAGTTTTTGTGATGGGGTTGACGGAAAAGGAAGTTGGGGAGCGGATCGCTGAGGAGATGATTCGGCTGGTTGCCGACCCCCTTGTTTCGGTGGTTGTTGAGCAACGGCGGGAGCAGACTTTCTTCTTGATGGGGAATGTGAACAATCCTGGGCCTTATGTGGTTCCCAGTGCTGATTTTCGGATTTTGCAAGGGCTTGTGGGGGCTGGTGGGATTCCGCAGTTTGTCGATGAGATCTTTGTGATTCGACAGGTTCCGCTTGATGACCAGGCCGGTTCGATCCAGCGCGAGGCGTTGCCGACTCCGGATGGTTCGAACCCGATGGATGGGCCCAGTGGTGAGGACTTGCTTGATGTGATCGATGATCTTTCGAGCCCGGGGATGATGTCTGGTTCTGGGAACCGATCTGGGAATGGATTGATTGCGCCGTCTGCTCGGATGGATGAGCCATTGATTGATTTGATTGAGCCGAGTGCCCCGGTTGCGTCTGGGCGTGAAACCGTCCATTCAATGGTCGATTCGGCGGCTGATTCGTCGGCGATGCTGACGCCTCGGTGGCGGTTTGTTGATGGGCAATGGGTTCGTGAAGCGATTCCGGTGGCGGCTCGGCGGACGATTTCGCGTTCTGATGAGATGACGCCTGTGGATTCTCGTGGGCAGTTGTTTACGCAGCGGGTGATCCGGATACCTGTTGGGCCGTTGCTTGCTGGGGATGCTCGGTACAATGTGGTGTTGCGTGCCGGTGATATTGTGAGTGTGCCTCCGTCTCCGATTGGGAATGTGTATATTGATGGGCAGGTTAATGGGCCTGGGGTGTATAATTTGCCTGTGACTGGGCGTTTGACGCTGACGCGGGCCATTACGAGTGCTGGTGGGCTTGGCGGGCTTGCGATACCTGAGCGGGTGGATTTGACGCGGATTGTCGGGCACAATGAGCAGGCGACGATTATGTTGAATTTACGGGCGATTCAGGAGGGGACGCAGCCGGATGTGTATATTAAGCCCGATGACCGGATCAATGTGGGGACGAATTTCTGGGCGACGCCTTTGGCGGTGATGCGGTCTGGATTCCGGACGAGTTATGGGTTTGGATTTTTGCTTGATCGCAACTTTGGCAACGATGTGTTTGGGCCTCCGCCGTTTAGTCGTCAGAACTGATGGAATTGGGCGTTCTTTGGGCTGATTGACCGTGTGATGGGCTGGTGATGGGCTGGTGATGGGCTGGATGGGTGTCGAGATTTTGACATCTGGCGAACTTCGCATGAAGCGGCTTCGTATGTTGAGTTCTGGTGGTGATTGATGCAAGTGTGTCAATTCTCAGGCCTATTCTGTGTGCCTGTATATTTGTGTGCCAATCATCACAGACCTCTCAATATGGGCGAAGAACGAGGCCTTGTCGGCCGATCAGAGAATCAACCGGATATGACTACCCAAAGCACCACAACGAACCCGATCGACGCTGACTCAGCGGCCCCTGATGGGAGGCTTGTGTGTGGGATGCTGACGAGGCGTGGGTTGTTGATTTCGGTGGTGCTGGGGGCGTTGTTTGTGTTGTTATTCCGGCAATGGTTCTCGTATCAGTTCAAGATGAGTTGGGAGAACAAGGAGGATTGGGGACATGCGTTGGTGATCCCGTTTATTTCGGGATATTTGCTTTGGTTGTCTCGCAAGATGATTGCCAAGACGCCTGTGCATGTGTTTTGGCCTGCGGTGGTACCGTTTTTGGTTGGGATTTTTTCATACATCTACAATTTGTTTTTTATTAGCAATCCGATGTTGCAGGGATTTTCGATGGTGTTGTCGCTTGGTTCGATGGTGTTGTTGTGCACTGGGCCTGGGATGATGCGGTATGCTTTTTTGCCGATTGTGTATTTGCTTTTGATGGTGACGATTTCTGAGTCGATTATGTTGCAGGTGACCTTCAGTTTGCAGTTGATGGCATCGCAGGGATCGTGGTTGATGCTGAGTTTGATTGGTGAGCCGACGGGATGGTTTTCGGTTGATCTTGTGGGGAATCAGTTGAATATATTGAGTGGGTCTGGGGAGTTGCATCCGTTGAATGTGGCCGAGGCGTGTTCTGGTATGCGGATGGTGGTGGCGTTTTATGCGTTGGCTGGAGCGGTGGCGTTGCTTGGTTGCACGCAATGGTGGCAGCGTATTTCGTTGATTTTGCTTGCGGGGCCTGTGGCGATTTTGATGAACATGGTGCGGGTGACGGTGCTGGGATTGCTGACGCTGTTTGATCCTGAATTGGCATCGGGTGATGCGCACACGATTATTGGGACGATTTTGCTTGTGCCTTCGTTGGGATTGTTTATGGGTGTGGTGTGGGTGCTCAACCGGATTATTGGAACGAGCGGGAAGGAGCAGCCAGCGTGAAGAATCGAAGTGGAAGTATTTTGGCGCCGATTGTTGCTGGCTGTGTGATGCTTGGATCAACGGTGGGGATTGGTGTGTATATCAAGTATGCGGATCTGCATATGCAGAAGATTCCGATCTATCCCGAGGGGAATCGGCAGGTTTCGGCGATTCCGACAGAGACTGAGCATTGGATACGACTTGGGTCGGATCGGATTTCATCGACTGAGATTGTTGAGGTGCTTGGGACGGAGAATTATGTTTCTCGCAACTATATTCTGAAGGAATCTGAGGGGACGAAGAGGCCGATTGTCATTGATTTTCATGCGGCGTATTACACGGGGATGATTGATACGGTGCCTCATGTGCCTGAACGGTGCTTTGTGGGCGGCGGATTGCAACAAAGTGAATCTTCTCGAAACCATGTGGTTTCTTTGGATACGAAATCATGGCGTGTGGACAAATCGGTTCCGCCTGAGTTGGCTGGATTGGCTGGGGAGTTGTATTCGGTGCGGCTGAGTAATAATCGCAAGTGGACTGATGCGCCTGGGGTGCGGGTTCGGTTGCCTCGGGATGTGACGCCTGAGACGATGATTACGATGCGATGTTCTGAGTTTATTGTTGGAGAAGGGCAGAAGTTGTATTCGGGGTATTTCTTTATTGCCAATGGGGGAACCAGAGCCAATGCCAATGATGTCCGGACACTTGCGTTCAATTTGTCGGATGATTATGCGTACTATCTGAAGGTTCAGGTGAACTGCTCTACGGCTGAGACGATGGACGAATTTCTTGAGTATGCCGGTCTGATTTTGGGGGATTTGATTGGTGAGATTATGCGGTGTACTCCTGATTGGGTGCAGGTGCAGCGGGGGCTGTATCCGATTGATGATGAATAGGTGAATGTGCGTTTCTGCTGAACGGGGATGCTGTTGAATAGGAACTGAGATTGAGACTGACTTGAGATTTGGGTTGTCCAGAGACCCGCTGATGAAGATGAGCCCTTTCCGCACTGGTTTGGGGCGTATAGAAGAGGAAACTGACTATGGCTTCTCGTGTGAATACAAAGTTCGTCGTGATTTTGATCGTGGCGGTGATCGCGATGTTGGGAATGCTGTTCGCGGCGTACTCGGTGGTCTATAAGACTGCGGACGACTTGGTCAAAAAGGGTGATCAGGCGTTGGCGGAGGGGAATATTGAGATTGCCTTGCGGATGTATTCAAGTGCGGTCAATAAGGACCCAACGATTGTTGAGAATCTTGAGAAGTGGATCAGCACGATTGAGTTGTGGGTGCCTGAGACAGAGACGGCGTACTTTGATGCGTTCCGCCGTGACTATCTTGGAGCGATTCGTCAAGCGTCGGTGATTCAGCGTACCAATGTGG
>JALSHW010000316.1 GCA_026982035.1 Phycisphaerales bacterium
GGCCCAATACTCGATCTGCCCGCTCCCCAACTGCGTGCCTATCCACCCGAGACGGTGATTGCTGAGAAACTCGATGCCATCGTTGTGCGTGGTATGGCCAATAGCCGAATGAAGGATTACTACGATCTCTGGACACTGAGTCGAACGATGCCTTTCTCGCTCGGTGTATTGCAAGAAGCGGTGGAGGCCACCATGCAACGACGGGGAACACCTCTGCCATCATCGCTTCCCATCGGGTTGGCTGATGACTTTGCAGGAGACGATGCCAAACAACGGCAATGGGCTGCGTTCATCCGCAAGATGGGCGATGGTCATGAGACGCCAATGCTGGATGAAGTTGTGGAACAGATTCGATTGTTCCTTGAACCAGTTATTTTGCTGGAGGACTCTTTGGGCAGGGAAGTCTGGCAGCCGGGTGGGCCATGGATGCCAATAAGTTGAACCTGTGAAGTTGTCTCTCTGACACTGACAGAACTGACACAACCCCGATTGCAGCTCGTCAGTGGTGGGGCAGCGGGGGTTGTGTCAGAGGCAGAGACCGATTAGGTACTCCCGGGCGATGCCATGCCTGTGACGCACGCGGGAACAGCACCCAATATGGACAGACTTTCTTTCGCCTGTCCTGTCCGGTTGCGAGGATCGCCCGTGTGGCCGATCTGCCTCGGCTGGCACCACCACTCGAATGTACTGCCCAATCGCCACACGGCCCAACGAGCCGCGACCGTGGGGGAGTGGTCTTCATCGCATCAACCAAGTCAGCCGCTCCCTCACGGTTGCGGCTCGTCAGATTTCAATCCCATCACCACACACGGAGGCACACGCCATGAAAGTTGTCCAGAAGAACATCAATGAAATCACGCCATACGAAAACAACCCACGCCAGAACGATGACGCCGTCACGGCCGTCGCTGAATCGATTCGGCAGTTCGGATTTCGCCAGCCGATCGTCGTCGATGAAGACGGCGTGATTATTTGCGGGCACACGCGGTTCAAGGCGGCCCAGTTGCTCGAGCTCAAGCGGGTGCCCGTGCATGTCGCCACCGACCTGACACCGGAGCAGATCCGGGCGTACCGGATCGCCGACAACAAAACCGGCGAACTGGCGACTTGGGACATGGACCTGCTGCCGATCGAGATCGCGGAACTTCAAAAAGCCGGGATCGATTGGTCGCTGCTAGGGTTTGATGACGACGATTTGGCTCGGATCATGGCGGGCGAGGAGGGCGTGGCTGAAGGATTGACCGATCCCGACGATGTGCCTGAGCCACCGGATGATCCGATTACGCAGCCGGGTGATCTGTGGGTGCTGGGGAATCATCGGCTGCTGTGTGGCGATTCGTCGAGTGCCGACGATCTGGATCGGTTGCTCGATGGCAGCACCATCGACATGGTGAATACGGACCCGCCATACAATGTGAAGTTTGAGCCGCGATCGAACAACGCCATCGCTGCGGGCAACTCGTCGTTTGCTCCGAAGCCAAAGCTGCGTGATTCAGACTACAACTACGCAACAGATCGCATTGATCTAGACGAGTACCAAAAGAAGCACCACCAGAAGTTCGACCTCGCTCGGCATCCCGAGAAGGCCAGGCCAACGCACGCCAAGATGCGGGCCAAAGATCGGCCGCTCGAAAACGACTTCATGACAGACGAAGCGTTCGACACGATATTGCTGGAGTGGTTCGGCAACATCGGTCGTGTGCTCAAGCCGGGCGGCTCGTTCTACATCTGGGGTGGGTACGCCAACCTCGGCAACTACCCCGCTCCGCTCAAAACCTGCGAACTCTACTTCAGCCAGGGGATCGTGTGGGACAAACAGCATCCGGTGCTCACCCGCAAAGACTTCATGGGCGCGTTCGAGATCTGCTTCTACGGGTGGCGTGAAGGGGCCGGGCACAAGTTCTTCGGACCGACAAACGCCAAAGACCTCTGGCATGTCAAGAAGGTCAATCCGCAAAGCATGGTGCATCTGACCGAGAAACCCGTCGAACTGGCGGTGCGATCGGTCCAGTATTCATCCCGCCCGGGTGAGAATGTGCTCGATCTCTTCGGCGGCTCGGGTTCAACACTCATCGCCTGCGAGCAGACGGATCGCCATGCTTACCTGATGGAGATCGACCCGGCGTACTGCGATGTGATCGTCCAGCGTTGGGAAGAGTTTACTGGCGGGAAAGCGGAGCGGGTGGCAGCGAACGCTGACGCCGGAGAAACAGCCCCGACGGTTGCCGAGGCTGAAGAAGGGGGCGGAGGATGATTCGTCTACTTGTTCGCCGCGAAGAGTCCGCGATCTGTTTTGATGAACCGGCTGTCCTTCCCCTTCTTGGCGATCTCGCGGATCATGGCCGCGTAGAGCGTGGCGTGCGGGGTCTTGCCGGTAGTTTGCCAGCCCGCGGTGATGGCGCGTTCGGCGATGGCCTTGGCTTGCAGCGGCTCCTTCGAATCGGCGAGAACCTTGGCGGCCAGGTCGAGGCCGGATACCTGCTTCGGCTTGGGCGCGTCATTGGGCCGTGTCGCGTTCTTGGCGGGCTTGGCCTTGGTGCTTGCCTTGGGCGTGACTTTGGCGACAGTCGCGGGCGTGTTGGCCCGTGCGGGCTTCTTCGGAGTCGTCTTGCTGGCGGTCTTCTTGGTCGTGGTCTTCTTCGTGATTGTTTTCGTCGTCATGGCATGTCCTTTCGTGGTGAATGTGTGAACCGTTTACGCGCGGTTCTCGATGATCGCCCACTTGGAGCGGATTGGTTCGTATTGGGTTGGGAAGACCTCGTGGCCTCGGCGTTCGATCGCTTCGATCAAGCGGCTGTTGAGCTCGCCGGTGTTGACCCGGTACTCGGTGAAGGCCTCTGCCATTTCGTTGGCGGCGTTTCGATCGCTCCCGCGCGTCACAAGGCGTTCGAGTTCGTTGGCCTTCTTGCCCATCGCCATGTTGAGCTCGATGTACTTGGCCGCGGCCGCGTTGAGCAGGTCGGCGATCTGGCGTTGGAGAGAAGCGATCTCGCGGATGTCGTCGTTGATCGGGCTTCGTGACGGAACATAGTCTTGATCTTGGTCGAGTTGGGTGACGGTGTAGTTGGTGCCGCAGGTTTGGCATGCTACCGATTCGCCGTCGTCGTCGCAGACAAGGTGATCCATCTCGCGTTGGCTGCATTTCGGGCAGGCAAAGCATGGGGGAACAAGTTCCGCGTGGTCGCTGGTCGGGGTGTGGTTGGTCGTCATGGCTTGGTTCTCCGTTTTTGTTTCTCGGGCAGGCGTGCATTCGCCTTCCGTGTGTCACATGAAGCCATGAAAACGGATGGAATGGAAGGCCATTGGGCCTTTATTTGCAGATGTTTTCGAGATTCTGGCCAACTCGGGGCGACATGTGGGCAAGTCATGGCGGGAGGTGAGTGAGGACTCCGCTCATACGCCGACAAATGAGCCGTTAGATACGACCTAGACCGAATCAAACGAACTATCAAGGAAGCCCCGTGTCGACAACGGCAGGGAGTTTTCTAGCAAGCGTCTGGATCAATGGGCGTATCTCAAAGGCGTGCGACTGGCGTTTAGCAGGCTTGGAAAGCCTACAGACTGAGGCGTTCAACGGGCGGTGCCGAGCGGAGTGTTTGAATGAGAATTGGTTCATTGACTTGGCTGATGCCAAGGAAAAAGCCCAGGTATGGAGAATGTACTATAATGCTAATCGATCCCCTTGCGTCTTGGGCAATCTGGCCAGATAAAGCATGAAATCTCACCTTCAAGCTGGTACAGAAAAGAGTACAAGCGCATATGTGCCGCGATGATCATTGCCGCAACTCATAATTGTTGGTTGATTGAGGGTAACTATGAATGAATCTAACCAAGACAATGGGGTGCCCTTCCAGATCGGCGACTGGGTGCTCGACTTACAGAAAGCCGGCGAGCGGGGTCAGTACACAGGAAAATCACGCAAGAACGGCCCGATCGTCATGGTCGAACTGCGTTACCCCGACGGACGCCAGATGTGGAGACCGTTGCGGTCTCTCCAAGTGGCACCAGACGAAGGCGGGGCTTCGATTGAGAACCGCCTGCAATCCAGTGCGTTTGGCAAGGTCCGCGACTTGCAGCGATTGATCACCTTCGAGAAACTCCGCGGCACGCTGCACGAGGTGATCTATTCGATGGAGGCCGCCCAAATCGATTTCTATCCGTACCAGTTCAAACCGGTGCTCAAGTTCATCAACTCACCGACGGAGCGTCTGATTATCGCTGACGAGGTGGGGCTAGGGAAGACGATCGAGTCCGCGTTAATCTGGATGGAACTGCAAGCACGCCGACAGGCGAAGCGGCTGCTGGTCGTGTGCCCGGGCATCCTGACCGAGAAGTGGAAGAACGAGCTTCGGGATAAGTTTCTGCTCGATGCGCGCATCGTGGACTTCAAGGGCCTGCAGGGTGAGATTCAGGAACTGCGGAGCATGGGCCCGGCACACTCGTTTGTGCTCATCGCGTCTTATTCGGGGTTGAGGCCTCCAAAGAAAGAACTCAAGTACCTCGATAGAGAACCGGGAGAGGGAGAAAGTGAATCTCTGAAATCCCAACTACTCCGCGAACTGAGATCATGGGACTATGACCATCCTCCATTTGACCTCGTGGTATTCGACGAAGCCCATTACATGCGGAACTCGAACACATCCACCTTTCGCTTGGGCGAAAGTTTGGCGCGTCACAACAACACGGGCGTGCTGTGTGTCTCTGCGACACCGGTAAACAACAAAAACTCAGATCTGTCCAGCCTGCTCAAACTGATCGACCAGAATTTCTTCGAGACCGAAGAGATGTTCAACCAGTTGCTTCGGAGCAATCGCCCGGCCATTGCTTCGCTCAATGCGCTCTCTCGGACCCCACCGGATATGGCGGCGCTCAAGAGAGGTGTCGAGGGCATGGCGCTCAGTCCATACATCAAGAACTCTCCGTTGTTCGAGCAGTTCTTGGGCCTGCTGTCTGAAGTAGATGCTGATCCAGCAAACAAGTCGCTTCTCGCCAAAGCTCAGGACCTCGCTGAGAAGCTGAACTTGCTCGGGGGATACATCAATCGAACCCGTCGTGTTCAGGTTGAGGAGGGACGACCAGTCCGTCGTCCGATAGTTCTACAGGTCGAATACACACCCGAGGAAATGCAGCTCTACCAGTCAATCCTGCGTCTGGTCCGGAAACGGTGCAGCCGTGACATGGAACCGTTCCATATTTTCCGGGTGCTCGGGTTGCAGCTTCGGGCCGCGAGCTGTCTTCCGACGATCGCCGCTGACATCCGCAATGGAGGGATGGCTGGCCTTGGTGGTTCACTCGACGATATGGCCGAGCTACTGGCTGATGGTCTCGGCGGTAGCGATTTTACTGATTTTGAGTTTGAAAACACTGAGTTAGACGAAAACGCTGAGTTGATCGTTAGCTTCAAGGAGTTGCTCGAATATGACTTCGAGGGGAACGATCGCAAATTTGCGAAGTTGCTTGAGATGCTGAGGACGACTCGCGACCCAAAGGTGGTGATCTTCGCGTATTATCGTGGTACGCTGCGTTACCTGCATCGTCGACTCAATGAAGTCGGGATTGGCACCGCGATGATTCACGGCGGAATCGATCACGAGACCAGATGGGCAGAACTCGATCGATTCAAGGGTCCGGACGGTCCACGAGTCTTTCTATCATCTGAGGTAGGCAGCGAGGGCATTGATTTGCAGTTCTGCCATACGGTCATCAACTACGACTTGCCCTGGAACCCGATGCGGGTCGAGCAACGCATCGGGCGTATTGATCGAATTGGACAGAAATCGGATGTGCTTCATATTGTCAACTTCAAAGTCAAGAACACGATCGAAGAGCGCCTCTACGATCGACTACACGAAAAGCTTCTTCTGTTCTCAAGCAGCCTGGGTGATCTCGAGGCCATCATCGGCGAGGAGGTTCAGCAGTTGACGATCGATCTTCTTAGTCATGAACTTACTGAGGAGGAAGAAGCCTCACGAATTGACGCCACAGAGCAGGCTATCGAGAATCAACTCCTAGAAATCAAGAAGCTGGAAGATTCCGGAGACTCGTTGATCGCGTTGTCGGACTATGTGCAGAAGAAGATCCGTGAGGACCGGGATAAAGGGCGGTACATCCAGCCTGATGAATTGGAGGATTATCTCGATGATTTTCTGGAGCGTCAGTTCCGAGGATCTGAGATCAATCATAACACACCCGCAGATGGTTGCTTGCGTATTCGGCTCAGTTCAGAGGCCCAAACATCACTCGGTCAGTTCATTCAGATTGACCGATCGCTTTCTGCTAGGCCCCTGAGACAGGGCGACTTTATGATCACTTTCCGTCGTGAGGCCTATGAACGCCCGAACGCGGCCACCCGTCGATCTGTCCACTTTGCAAATCACATGTCGCCGCTGATCCGATGGATCACCGAGCAGAACCGAGTTGGATCTCACTCGTTTTACAATGTATCAGGGCTCATGCTGATGGACGATTCACTGCCGGCTGGCACATACGCATACCGTATTCAGCGCTGGAAGTTCCAGGGCTTAGCAAAGCGAGAAACAATGGTGTATGCGGTCAAGGGCTTGGGCTTAGGAGATGCGTTGAACGCTGACGATGCTGAGGCGGTTATGCATCGCTTGCTTCGCCAAAGTAATGATTGGGATTATCCCAAGTTTGATCAGGATGAGTTGTTAAATGCTTACGCCGTGCTGGGTGAAGATCTGATTGCCAGGTTCGACCAGGAAGTCATAAATTTCGATGCCGAGAACAGAAACACAGTGCAGGTTCGCGTGCAGCGGGCGAAGAGTCAT
>JALSHW010000317.1 GCA_026982035.1 Phycisphaerales bacterium
AACAAGAAGGGTCAAGAGTGTACTGGAAATTAGCCCACCAATGACCACAGTCGCCAGCGGGCGTTGGACCTCTGCACCGGTACCGGTTGCGATTGCCATGGGCACGAATCCCAACGATGCAACTAACGCTGTCATAAGCACCGGTCGAAGCCGTGTGAGTGAACCTTTATAGACCGCTTCATCCACACCGAGTCCTTCTCTGCGAAGTTGGTTGATAAACGAAACCATCACAAGGGCATTGAGCACTGCAACACCTGAAAGAGCGATGAAACCCACCGCTGCTGAAATTGAGAAGGGCATTCCACGAACCCATAATGCTACCACACCACCTGTCAGTCCTAGCGGGATGCCGCTGAAGACCAAGAGTGCATACTTCACCGAGTTGAAGGTGCTGAAGAGAAGCAAAAAGATCAGCAGAAAACAGACAGGCACAACAACCATCAGCCGCTGGCGAGCAGCGATGAGGTTCTCAAACTGTCCACCCCATTCCAGATATCCGCCTGACGGCAGGGCCACATCTTGCACCTTCAACTGTGCTTCTGCGACGAATGAACCCAGATCGCGGCCACGGACATTTGCCTGAACCACGATTCGTCGCTTGCCATTTTCACGGCTGATTTGGTTCGGTCCCTCTGCAATATCAATCCGCGCCAATGATCCAAGAGGTATATATCCTGGGCGACTATTCTCTGCTCCATTTTGGAAAGAGTGAGGCGTGCCGGAGTTTGCCCCTGTGTAATAGGTGTCCTGGGGGGGAAGTGGGATTGGAAGCGTTCCCAGCGCGCTGATCTCTCGCCGAATATTGTCGGGGAGCCGGACCACTAGATCAAAGCGTCGATCGCCCTCGAAAACCTGGCCTACCTCGCGTCCGCCGATGGCCGCTGAGATAATGTCTTGTACTGCTGTGATGGTAATACCATACCGAGCGATCGCATCTCGGTCGATATCAATCGTCATCACCGGCAATCCTTCGGTGATTTCTACTTGCACATCTTGGGCACCCTCGATCCCTTCAATCACCTTGGCAACTTCCTCTGCGGTTATTCCCATCTGCGCAAAGTCGTCGCCAAAGACTTTCACCGCCACATCGCTTCGAACACCTGCAATCAGTTCGTTAAATCGCATTTGGATGGGCTGTAGAAACTCATAGCGACTTCCCGGCACTTTTTCGACAGCTTGTTCGATTCGGCTGATGATGTCCGCTTTGGCAATTTTCGGATTTGGCCATTGACTCTTGGGTTTCAGGATAATAAATGTATCAGAAGTGCTGGGCGGCATTGGGTCCGAAGCCATTTCTGCGGTACCTGTTTTGGAGTAAACAAAGGCAACTTCGGGTATGGTTCTCACTGCCCGCTCGACCTCAAATTGGATCTCCATAGATTGCGTCAATCCCGTACTGGGAATACGCAGGGCGTGCATGGCGATGTCCCGCTCATCAAGAACAGGAATGAACTCCTGGCCCATTCTGCTAAACATGAGCACGGATCCAGCGAACGCGAGGGCCGCTGCTGCAACAACACCCCAACGCATGCTGATTGCAAAGCGGAGTGCCGGGGCATACACAGATTTCACTGTCCGAATGATAAAGTTGTCACCTTCTTTGACTCGCCCACGGATCAGGATCGCTACCAAAGCGGGGACAAGCGTCATTGACAATACGAGTGCTGAGATGAGAGCAAAGATGACTGTAATCGCCATCGGGCTGAACATTTTGCCCTCAATTCCGCTGAGTGCCAAGATGGGAAAATACACGATGATAATGATGGCCTGCCCATACACAGACGGCTGGATCATTTCCTTTGCTGCAATCATCACTTCATGAAGTCGCTCTTGCAAAGTGAGCAATCGCCCCTCTTTGTTTTGCTTTTCTGCGAGTCTTCTCAAGCAGTTCTCCACGATGATGACTGCCCCATCCACGATGAGACCAAAATCAATGGCCCCCAGACTCATCAGGTTGCCTGTGACCTTGGCCTGTACCATGCCTGTTGCTGTCATGAGCATTGAGAGAGGAATCGCCAAGGCGCAGATGATCGCCGCGCGGATATTTCCAAGCAGGAGAAAAAGCACCACGATTACCAGAATCGCACCCTCTGTCAAGTTCTTTGAGACCGTCTTGATCGTCGCATCCACCAATTTTGTTCTATTGAGAACCGTTTTGGCATGTATATCTGGCGGCAGATTTTGGTTGATTGATGTAATCTTGGCGTCTACGGCGGAAGACACGACACGACTGTTTGCCCCGATGAGCATCATGGCCGTGCCGACCACAACCTCGCCGCTATTTTCACTGCCAACACCCGAGCGGAGTTCTTTGCCCAGTCGAACATCGGCGACATCATGTATGTAGATAGGTGTGCCACCCTGCTGGCCCAAAGCGATCTTTTCAATCTGTTCAATACTGGCAATCCTGCCTGTGGCCCTGACCGTGTATGCTTCCCCTTTGTGCTCGATATAGCCAGCACCAGTGCTCGCGTTGTTGAGTTCCAATGCTTCGATGACATCGGCAAATGTCAGTCCATAGGAAACGAGTTTTATTGGGTCAGGCTGAACATGATACTGCTTGACATACCCACCAATCGAGTCAACCGCCGCGACACCTTGCACGCCTCTGAGTTGCGGCGTGATGATCCAATCCTGCACTGTACGAAGATATGCTGCCCGCTCAAAGTCACTGATCAGCGTCTGGCCTTCAGGCGTTCGATATGTCCCGTCGCGCTGCCACCCTGGTTGCCCCTCGGCGGCAAGTGCAGCACCCTCCCCAGTTGGGTGGCCAAACTCAACTGTATACATATATATCTCACCTAAGCCGGTCGAGATCGCGCCCATACGGGGCTCGGCTCCAGGGGGTAGTTTTTCGCGTGCATCGCCGAGTCGTTCCAGAACTTGCTGGCGAGCAAAATAAATATTAACGCTGTCATCGAAGACCGCCGTCACTTGCGAAAAACCGTTTCGTGAGAGTGACCGTGTGTACTCAAGCCCCGGAATACCTGCAAGCGAGGTTTCGATTGGAAATGTGACCTGAGTCTCAATCTCACCAGGCGAAAGGGCCGAGTACATTGTGTTTATTTGAACTTGATTGTTGGTGATGTCTGGAACCGCATCAATGTTCAGTCGCGTGAGCGACCACACTCCAACAGCAGCGACTACAGCCGTGGCAAACACGACCAACCAACGATTACGAATGGAGAAATGGAGAATGCGTTCGAGCATGTGAATGGGTCCTTGGCTATGCGATTACCAGTCAAGACGCGGTATCGCAAGTTGTGTATTTTGTGTTGAAAACGAAGGATCAGTTCTACAACGACGATTGGTCAGTGCGCGTGCTTCGCAGTGGACTTGCCGAGTTCGGCCTTGAGGATAAAGCTTGCGGCGACAACGATCGATTCACCTTCACGCAAGCCGTAAATCACCGGCATCATTCCACCAACTGATTCACCAACTGTCACTGGGCGTTTGAGAAATGTATTGGGCTTCTCGGTAAACGGTACAAAGACCACCGACTTTCCCTCGATCGTCTGAATCGCTGACTCAGGGACTGCCAACGCCGGTGCGTTTTTCTTGGTCCGTCGGCCGCTTGAATCGATGGGTGTCCCGATGATTTCTGCTCTGGCAAACATTCCTGGACGGAGAAGTCCATGGGTGTTGTCAACCACAACACGAATATCTGCGGTGCGTGTTGATTCATTCAGATGATTACTGATGAACGAAACGGTTCCGTCAAAGGTTTCATCTGGGAATGCCGCGAGGGTAATCCGAGCGGATGATCCCACGGCAACATCTTTGAGACGCATTTCGGGGACATCGGCGAGTACCCAAACCGTGCTTGTATCAGCAATGACAAGCAGCGATTCTCTGTCAGGTCCAACGAGTTCACCCTGCGTCACATCACGACTGATGACCCGTCCGCTCATCGGTGCTCGGACGGTGTATTGAGGTGTAATCACTCCCGTTTTTTCGAGTTCTGCAATCTCATTCTCATTCATGCCGAGAAGTTGTAGGCGATTATACGCAGCGGTCACTGCGCCACGAGCATTGAGGAGTGCCGACTCTGCCGTTTGTTGATCGGCAACTCGGCGTTGAACTTCAGTGAGCGAGATTCCGCCAGATTCGTCATGGAGTTTTCTGGCACGCTCAGCAGCACTCCGGGTAATCTCAACAATGGGAACGGCTGCACGCGCCATCGTGTTTTTCTGAATATAATCACTCTGTGACTCGCCCAGTTCAATACTCTCCACGACCAAGAGCGTGTCACCTTTTCTGACAAGGTCACCTTGACGGGCTGAGAGCGAACCCACTCTTCCGGTGACCAAAGAACCAATGGAAGCCATCCGCTCGGTGTTGTACGCCACGCTCGCTGGGGCCGAGAATGAGGGGATAAGTGTGCGCAACTCGGCTTGCTCGATCTTGACCCCAAAGGCCTTCACCGCCGTCGGCCAGATTACAATCTGACCGAAACGATCTACAAAGTTCCTCGTCGTTTCAGGAAATACCTTCAACCCATCCTTTACAAAGGTGGTCTGAAACTCATCTGCAAAGTGCTGGGTAAACAGGGCGTACCGGCCTGCTTGGGCAACCCGCACTTGAAACCGCATCTCGCCTTGCTCCTCGACACGGAGCTGGTAGAACTGAGAACCGGGGAGAATCTCATCGCCCGATTGTATTGGCTTGGGTTGAGTGGAAAATACGCGCTCGGCATTGTTCGCCGATGCATCGAATGCCAATCCGGATGCACCCGCTACAGGCACCAACGCGATATCAATACTGGCATCAGGTCCGGGCTGAAGCACAAGGTCGGTCACTCCTTCTGAGAGTTCGTATACGCCTCCCCATTCAAACGAGAAACTTTCAGAGTATTTGTCACTCGATGGATCAACATTCTGTTCTGCTGTACGAGTTCCCTCATCGGCAGGTTGTGCGACAACGACATTTGAAATGAATCCCGCACTCAAGAAGGTGGCGGCTGCGATTGCAAGCAGGCGGCTAGGCATTCGATAACGGTCTTGTATATTCGTGTTTGTTCTTGTTTTCATAGGACTATCTCCAGACCAGCGACTTGAGGTCGCGATGGTGTATTGGTATATCAACGCTGGTTGTATTGCTTTATTGAAACAGATTGCGAAGCCGATGACGATTCCGACTCGACTTCGGACACAGGATTTGTTGCCGATCCGACGGCTCGTTGCAGATGTATCAACGCAACTGAAGTCTCACGCTCGAAATCAAGCTCAAGTGATTGTGCCGCGAGCAAATCTTGTTCTGCTAAATACAGCACCGTGACATCAGCTAATCCAGAGTTGTACACTTGTTCTGCCTGATCGCGTCTCTGTTGTAAGAGCGGGATCAACTCATTGTGTACTCGCCAAAGGTGAACGACGCTCTCAGAAAGCCCAAGATGTGCAAGACGAACCTCTTCAACTATTTGACGCTTGACCATTGTCAATTTGTGACGGACTTCGATTTGTTCGGCCGTGATCCGTGCCCGGCGGGCTTGACCCGCGTCGAAAACGGGGATCGGTGTTGAAATCGAAGGACCGAGTTGCCAATCGGTTCCTTTTTCAGCACTGGCACCGATCGAAGCCCCTTCCCATGGAAGGAGCCGGGTAAGAGCGTAATCATCTCCCAACCCTGCGAGTTGCCATGCGACCGACTGCACCTCTGGGCGGTGCTTGAGTGCGGCCTCGATCCAGAGATACTCGGCGGTGGCGACCGCCTCTGGAGCATTCCAGTCATCGAGTATCCATGCCGCCGTGGCCGACGGCTCGCCAATAAGCCGTGCCAACTGAAGTTGCTCAATTCT
Organism: Phycisphaerales bacterium; assembly: GCA_026982035.1. Lineage (GTDB taxonomy): Bacteria > Planctomycetota > Phycisphaerae > Phycisphaerales > UBA1924 > UBA1924. The sequence continues at coordinate 5,798 of JALSHW010000317.1, forward strand.
CTCCTTGTGCAGCGCTTCATCAAGCATCAGTTCGAGTTCCACTCGCTTTGCATTGAGGACGATCACATCTCCGCGAACTCCTTCTCCTGCCTCGATACGATATTCTGCAACTTTGGTGAGCCGATTCACCAACTCAAGACGGTTTTGCATTACTGGTATAAGCCGTCCAGCAATCTGCGCTGTGGCGTATCGCTCCTGCACCTGGGCCACCACATCGAGCGCCACTGTGACCGCGTCTGCCGCGGCCTGCCTCATGCGGTTATCAGCCGCACTCGATTGTCTTGGGATCTGAAACACTTGAATGATGTCCTGGGCTAAGGAGACTTCAATTTGCGGTTTGCCCGGGCCTGCACGCAACACGAAACCCAACACGGGGTTGGGAAGCAAGCGGGCTTGGTCTGCATCTGCCATTGCAATTCGGACACGAGCAATCGCCGATTGCAGCCCAGGATCGGTCATCACCGCCCGTCGGGTCGCATCGACAAATGTCAGTCTGTCACCAGCAGAGGGCTCGTCTAATGGACCGCCTTCGACTCGGAAAGCCAAGGGTTCACTAAGCCCGGTCGCATGGACGATCGCTGCTTCAACGGCTGGATCAGGACGAACAGTTTGGCAAGCAGTGAACAAAGGGAGAACAAGCAAGGCAGTTCCCGCGAGAACGCCACGACCTTGCCCGCACAAAGGCAGGTGGATATTCATATTAAACCTAACTGAGTTGTAATAAATGGGACAGGGAATACAATGATCGCGCCTAATACAGCCAGGCGATTCAAATACACTACAACTAAACAGCACGATCTCGTGCTCTATTGCTGTGCTTCCGAGTCTCTACAAAACCATTATTACAGTGCGCATACGCTCAACCGTGTCATGAAACACGAAACGATCAAACACCATTTGCTGGCAAATTTGAACGCCAGAGTCATACAAAAAATCTGGCAAGGTCGCTGCGATTATCACATGCCGTATGGCGCCCACTTGCCCGGACAATCTAAATTGAACCGATAAGTGGTGCCCTTCGTCATGATCGTGATCTGTAGGTTGGTTCTCGACAGGGTGGTGCTTGTGCTCAACAAAATGTTCCGTTTCGTCAGATTCAATACCTGCAGAAAGGTAGGCATCCTGTTCACCGTCTTCGTGTACCCAGCCCCCATGATCCCCACTTGACGACGGTCTATCAACCGGCACCATACTGGCATGCACGACTATATCCATCCCGAAAGAGATCAGGCAAAGCCAAGCCATTACGGAATTGAGGGCAGGGAAGCGCATTACGATGCACATTCTAACCATATGAAGAACCGAAGTCAAACCGTTATCCATACGGCTCGCCATTGGCAATCACCTCGCCCCTTTCTCTGTAAACGCACAAACGACAGCATCGCTGATCGTTCCGCTCAAGGAGTCCATGCGGGTAATTGCGCCCATGCGAACGGACTTCTTACACCAGTGTTGACAAGCCAGTCAATGATGTGGCTGTGTTCAAACCACTTGAGCCACCACCGGATGAACTGGCGAAGCTTGAGCCGCTGGACTTGCCGCCGGAGCCGCTGCCTGAACCTGATCCGCCGCCGCTTGAGCCGGCTCCACTTGAACCTGCACCGCTGAGTCCGCCTCCAAGACTTGAAGCACCGGCCTTGGCCATGTCATTGTGGGTCCAGACGCCTTCGGCCAGGTATGTATTGGTGCCGGGGATGTGGAGGGAGACGGTGCGGGTTGAGGCGTTGATGTGTTCGATGGTGGTGATTTGTTCTTCGTTGAGATCGGCATCGATGAGTTGGTCGCCGATTTGGAGTTGCTCGGCGGCACAGAAGCCCCATTCATCGGCTCGGCGGATGAGCATGGGGTGTTCAAAGGTGAGTTTGAGTCGACGGTTGATGACATAGAAACCGTCGTGTGTGCCGAGGGTGATTTGGCCGACGGGAGATTGCGTTGCGCGGGCATCTTCGAGGCCTGCGGATGATCGCCAGTCGTATTGGGCTTGCCAGTCGGCGTCTGGTTTGAGGCCGGGGATGTCGAGGGACATCAATAGGTCGCCTGGGGTGAGTGATTC
>JALSHW010000318.1 GCA_026982035.1 Phycisphaerales bacterium
AACCATCGCCCATTTTCACATTTGCACTTCAACAGGAACCTGAAATAATCGTGGGTTCCCCCTAACCCTTTCGGATTTTGCCGAGTACACCCCTGATTTCGGGGGCGTGGGTATGGTCCGACTGGCCTGATTTGACCCCAATACCCCCAATACCCCTGATACCATTGGTCAGTGAAGTCCCCCACCATCCAACTCCTCGAACCTGAACTCATCGAGCTTCTGGATACCCAGAATTATCGGCAGGTCCGAGATGCCCTGGCGATCCTCGAACCGGCCGACATCGCCGACCTCATCGAATCACTCGATCCAGAAACCGGCGGCATCGCCTTCCGCATTCTTCCAAGAGAAATGGCATCAGATGTCTTTGCCGAACTCGAACTGCCCATTCAAGAGGCCCTACTGGACACCCTTGGAAGTGAACGCGCCGCACGAGTCATCGAAGACCTCGAACCCGATGACCGGGCCGCGCTTCTCGACGAACTCCCCGTCGAAGTCGCCACCCCGCTCATCGCACGACTGAGCCCAGAAAACCGGGCCATCACCCAAACCATCCTCGGCTACGACTCCGAATCCGTCGGCCGGCTCATGACCCCCGACTATGTCCGCATCCGCAAAGACTGGACCGTCGACGACGCCCTGGACCACATCCGTCGCTATGGACAAGATGCCGAGACCGTTCACTGGATCTTTGTCATCGACGACGAAGGCACCCTCATCGACGATCTCCACATCCGATCACTTCTCTTGGCCGACCCTGATTCAATCATCGCCGATCTGATGGATCATCATTTCGTCACCCTCAGCGCGACCGATGACCGCGAAGAGGCCGTCCGCGCGATGGCCCGCTATAACCGCACCGCACTGCCTGTGGTCGATTCGCTCGGGCTGTTGATCGGCATCGTCACCGCCGACGACATCGCCGATGTCGCCGAGGAAGAGTTCACCGAAGATGTCCAAAAACTCGGCGGCATGGAAGCCCTCCACGCACCCTACACCACATCGCCCATCCGCGACATGGTCCGCAAACGCGGCTCCTGGCTTGCCGGGCTCTTCATCCTCCAACTCCTGAGCATCGGCGTCATCGGGCTCTTTGATCATCAACTCGAACAAGCGGTCGTGCTTGCGTTGTTCATCCCGCTCATCATTGCTTCTGGTGGCAACACCGGCACCCAGGCCGCCAGTTTGCTTGTGCGCGCCATCGCCGTCGAAGAGGTCCATCTTGGGCTCTGGTGGCGAATCATCAAAAAAGAACTTTTGACAGGCCTCATCCTCGGCTCGGTTCTTGGATTCATGGGTGTCCTCACCGTCGTCTTGCTCTCGATGGTCGGCTTTGCCCACACGCCCCACGCGATTCCATTGGCCTTGACCGTCGGCAGCGCGATCTTCTTCATCGTCATCTGGGGCACCCTCATCGGCTCGATGCTCCCCCTGATCCTCCACAAACTCGGGCTCGACCCGGCGGCATCCTCAGCCCCCTTGGTTGCTACGCTGATGGACGCCTCAGGACTCACCATCTACTTCGGGCTCGCCATCTTCATTCTTCGAGGTTCACTTCTCTAGGCCGCGTCTGACGGCTCCAAATTGTTGATCTGCGGTGGCCCGGATCGCCGAGCCGGGTCTTCGTTTTCAGTTCAAATGCACGAAAAAGAACCCGGCTCGGCGAGCCGGGCCACCGGGGGCCGAGCCGTCAGACATGACCTAGATCACTCAATCATTCCATTGATCAACGCCTCGAACCTTGCGCGTTGTTCGGCGTACGCCTCCCCCGTTGCCGGACCACTGAAGCCGGTGTACACGGCTTGCACCTCGTTGTGTTCGTTGAGGAAGATCAGCGTCGGGTATGACCGCACTTTATCAAGCACCGGCAACGCCGCCGAGGCCTTGGCCTTGTCGATCAATCCCGCAATCAGGATCGGCCAACTTGTCCCGATGTGTTCATGATGCCGACGCACTTGCTCCACCGACCGATCAAAATCATCCGTGATTTCAAAGGCCAATCCCACAATCGCCAGGTCATCGCCGTACTGCTCTTTGAGCGACACCAATCTCAGAAACCAATACATGCAAGTTATTCACAATTGCAAATTATGACTTGACAAGGGGGGGGGGTATATTGCGAAAGTGATACAATCCTGCTCGCGTTGGAGGCCAGCATTAATGTTTACAAACAAATTACTCATCAGTATATTTGGTATTTTGATTCCGTTGTCGAGCGTCGTATTTGGGCAGCCATCCGGGGCCGACTGCGATATTCTTGTAGGTGGTCGTTTGAATGATATGAATTGCTACGACTGCCAATTTATCCGAAGCGAACACAATGTCTGGGATTACCAAGACCCTGTTGTTCATACATTGCCCGACAGCATAGTAAGTGGCGGCGGAGCCGTGGTTTATCACTGCACACCCGACACCATCAGAGACCGTCTAGTTGCTGACACCACCATTACAGTAAGCGAATCACTCAATTTTAGTGAAAGTGGGAGCGGTGGAGGGCGAGTGGGATTAAGCTTCGTTGTAATTGCGGAAGGATCATTCGGATTGACCGCAGGCGCTGGTGTCGCAAGCACTGTTTCGGTCTCTCCTAGATTGGTGGCGGAAAGGGAAGATGTCCCCGACTGCCACGGGGTCGGAATCGAATCGGAGTATACGCGTTTTTATCGAACCGGATACATCCGCGAGTTTGCAATGGTCTCCTATTATGAGTGCGATTGTATCTCGGACTATGGTATCACATTCCGAGATATTCATGTCACTTATAAGTGTCAGCCACGACTTGTCCATGCGAACTCAGAATTGGTACGCTCAACGGCGGGTGTCTGGCTTCGGGCTGCATCTTTTAATCCTCCACGAGCACCGTCGGTTTATTCCACAGCGCGTTGCAACTACTGTGACCAAGGAGGTGGCGGCGGTGAGGATGAAGACGACCCAGACCCAGACGACGGAAATCAAGATGATGACGGGACAGGGGGCGAAGACGATACTCCCTACGATGGTGACGATCCCAATGGAGACGATGATGGTGATGGCATTCCAAACTGTGAAGACGATACGCCTGATGGCAACAACGGCCCAACCCATAAAAATTTCAGTTCGCCAGACGGTAATCCATTCAAAATTGTCATACACTAAGCAGATACAGGAAACTTGACATATGAAAAAGAAATTACTCACCGCATTCTCAGCAATACTATTTGTACAACCCCCAACCTTTGCCCAACCAAAATCCGGCGAAAGCAACCTGAACATATCCACACTCAAAGCCGTCTCCGCAAAGTGGACAAACGAAAGAGACCTGTCCCTGCTCTTTGAGCAAACTGACAATCGAATTTTGCTGGCTGAATACATAATTTCCGAATGCATCAACAGCAATACGCTTTCCGAGTTGGCAAGAGTAGACGGCTTACGAATTGCAGGACATATTTGCTACAGAGACGGATCCTATGAAAATGCAAAAACTGCATTCTCTGCACTGCGCGACCTTGATTCATCCCCCCGATGGAACTCCGAAGCACTTAGAATGCTGGCGCAATTGAGTATGAATGACCCCGACCTCGACATCACCATTGGATTTTTCAATGATGCCCTCGATTTCGCCCTCCAGGACGATCCAAATGGCGACTTTCTTTCCACAAAATCGCTTCTCAATACTTTATGTAGTCTCAACTCGGCCACAGGAAATCACAACGGTGCCTTGGAAACAGCACTTGTCGGAATTGATCTATTTTCCAGTCCAAATACACAGCGAGAAAAAGCCCAATTTATTTACTGGGCGTACTTAGCCAATAAGAATCTAGGCGACCACCCTGGTGCTCTCTACAATCTAAACGACTTGCTAGAAAATCACCCAGAATTTCAAGCCGACAATGACATCCATGGCATTCCTCCCTTACTTCGCATTGACCAGTTCATTTTGCGGGGACAGGGATGGGAACGCCCATCTGAAGATTTCATTTACGAAATTCTCGACATATGCTATGATCCCGAATACCAATTGATGCCGAGTCGTTTATTGATTTTGGAAAAATTTGGCAAGCTTCTTGAAAGAAATGACCAATTTTCTGCCGCAATAAATATCAGATCGACACTTCGAAATGAACTCTCAACCCAACTCGATACAAACAACTCCATCAACCCGCTTCTCAAAACTGATCTGCGAAATCGTTTAGCAAGGTTGGCATTAGATGACGCAAGACTTCTTCTTAAAACAGGTGACCCAGCAGGTGCTTTTGCTCTGCTTTCAGAAATCAACAGTCCTCAAACCCAGTTGCCTGAGGAAATTCTAAATCAAATTTCCCAACTTCGTGAGACAGCCGAAGATTTATTACCCGTTCCGTGATCTCTAACGCTGCTTTATCTGAAGGGTAGCCATATCATCAAGAACTATGCGTTCTGAGAAAACCCAATCACCCTTCTCCCCCATCGAGGAAGTCCTCCAAGACCTCCGGGCCGGACGCATGGTCGTCGTCACCGATGATGAATCACGCGAGAACGAGGGCGACCTCATCCTCCCGGCCCAGTTCATCTCCGCCGAGTCCATCATGTTCATGCTCAAAGAGGCCGCCGGCTACATGTTTGTCTCGCTGCCAGAATCCGACTGTGATCGGCTCGATCTTCATGGCCAGGCCGCCGTCAACACCTCGGCGCGGGGCACCCCGCTGACCGTCTCGGTCGACGGCCACCCAAAGCACGGCTTCACCACCGGAGTCTCCGCGCACGAACGAGCCAAAACAATCCAGATGCTCATCGACCAAACCACCGTCCCGACCGACTTCGTCCGCCCCGGACACATCAACCCGCTCCGCTCACGCGACGGCGGCGTCCTGGTCCGCGTAGGACACACCGAAGGCATCGTTGATCTGTGCCGATTGGCCGGTCTGAATCCTGGATGCGTCGGCATCGAGATTGTGCATCCCGATGGCCACATGATGCGCGTGCCAGACCTTACCGAGTTCTGCACACAACACACCATCAAGATGTGTTCGATCAAGCAGATCATCGAGTACCGACTCGCCACTTCAAAGATCGTTCAGCGCCTCGACCCCATCGAAGGCACCACCATCCAAACCCCCCAAGGCCAGTTCAACCTCATCGCCTTCCGCTCCCCAACCGATCCGATGCCGCACCTCGCGCTGACCGTCGGCGATGTCGGCACCCTCGACGAATACCACAACCCCATCCCCAACGCAGAACCCACACTCGTCCGCGTTCACAAACGCGATCTCCTCGGCGACATCTTCCACGACCTCGGATCATCGACCACCTCCACAGGCGACACGCTCCAACGATCCATGCAGATGATCCAAGACGCCGGCCGCGGCGCGATCATCTACCTCCGCCCCCACGGCGTGGGCGATGCCCTGACCGATCGCCTCTCCCGACCACACCAGCACAACCAAGAAGACTCCATCATCGAAGCCCTCTCCCCAGAAATGGTCGAATACGGCACCGGCTCACAGATTTTGAGAGGCCTGGGAATCTCGCACCTCAAACTCATCACCAACTCAGGCGCGTCGTACCCCCACCTCGAATCCTTCGGGCTCACCATCACCGAGCGGGTCAAAGTCGCCGATTAAGAAAGCACCCGTCGATCAACGGGTACTTTTAGATCAATCGGTATAGTTTGAAATCAGTCCAGAAACTGCATCCATCCTCACCTAGACCATGGCGTGTGCTGTCCCGGCTAAGGTCCCGGCTAAGTATGTATGTTCACTCAAAAAATTTGCTCAATTATTCTCGCGCCACCAAATGGGCGAATTACCTAAATTAACAGCATAACACCCACGCCTGTTTGGTCTTTACTCGGCCCGCCCGATAATTCCGACGGCTCAAGACACCGAACTGGCAAACTGACCCAAACCCACATTCGTATATCTCATCTGTAGTCCCAAACACAAACAACAGGAGACCCCCATGAAACACATCACACCCATTGCATTTGCCGCTGGCTCACTGGCCACTGCAGGAATCGCCGTCCTGATCGCCGCAGGCCCAGAGCACAATCATGGCCAACAACTCAAGGAGAAACGAAGTACACACAGCATGAATCCAATGGATGACATGGATAACACGGATGACATGGGCAACCCCGACGAAGCCAAAATGATGGCCGAGATGATGCGCCTGGCCACGCCAAATGAGCACCACGCCGATCTTGCCAAATCCATCGGCACCTGGTCGGCCCAAACAAGCTTCATCACAGACCCATCACAACCAGCCGTCGAAGGCCAAGGCACCATGACCATCACCTCCGTCCTGGGCGGTCGATACATCATGTCTGAATTCAAAATGGACTTCATGGGGCAACCCTTCGAAGGACTCGGATTCAATGGCTACGACATCGCCCACGAGCAGTACATCGCAACATGGGCCGACACCATGTCCACCAAAATCACCTACTTGACCGGCAACAAAGATGAGAATGGCGACCTCGTCATGACCGGCACCGCCACCACACCCAAAGGAGACAGCCCAATGAAAATCGTCACCAGCTTTGACGGCGATGACCGCATGACCGACAAGTTCTACGATCAAAAACCAGACGGTACCTGGATCCAATCCGGCACCATCACCTACACCCGCGATTGACCCAACCCCGTATTAAAAACGCCCACGCAAGCCGTGGGTTTTTTTACGACTCAATCAAAGCCGCTCATACAACGGCAAATCCCCCACCAATGGCCTGCAATAATCCAAGAATTTCTGCGACACATTGTTGTGCCCATCAATAAACTCCGCGGGCATGTGCTTGGTCTTTGCGGCCACATCGCTGAGCTCGATCCGCTCATACTTACACGCATACGGCTGCCCCTCACCAATCGGACTGGTGCGAATAATCGCCACCGATCCATCAAGATCACCGCTCGTTGCCAATCGACCCGCAAACCGCCCAACCCCACGCGCTTCCTTCATATCCACAGGCGACTGATCTGGGAAACACCGCTGCACATATCCAAAAGTATCAGCCCGCACCCGAACCGCTTTGCCCCCCACCGGCTTGAGTTTCGATTTGAGCAAATCCGACAACGCATCACCAAGCGCACCAGAACCCGACAACTGCACATTGCCATGGGCATCGGTCTGGCCATTCTTGATCAACATCCCGCCGATCGAGTTGCCATCCTTGTCGGCGATCCCTTCAGAAACCGCGATGTGGCATCGCCCATGCCGATCAAAAACCGTCGCAACATCATTCAAAAACCGCTCCGTATCAAACGCCACCTCAGGCAAGTAAATCAATTGAGGCCCATCCGTCGAACTCCCCTCATAATCATACCGATCATCCCGACGCGCCAGCGCAGAAGCGGCCGTCAAGAATCCAGCATGACGACCCATGATCACATTGATCTTGATCCCGGGCAATGAAATATTGTCAAGGAAATCCGCCATGCACGCCTTGGCGACAAACCTGGCCGCGCTTGGAAAGCCGGGCGTGTGGTCGTTGATCATCAGATCATTATCCACCGTCTTGGGAATATGGAAACACCGAAGCTCATAACCCTTCTCATTGGACAACTCATTAACAATGCGGCAGGTATCGCTGCTGTCATTGCCGCCGATATAAAAGAAGTACCGAATATCATGCTTCTGGCACGCATCAAAGATCCGCTCACAGAACGCCGCATCGGGTTTATCA
>JALSHW010000319.1 GCA_026982035.1 Phycisphaerales bacterium
CCTCGCTCATCGCCAATATCCTCGTCGTCGCGATCATCACCCTCCGCGCCACCGCCGGCGACAACATCGAATGGCATGCTCGCGATGCCCTCATGGATCACACCTTCTCCTCGCTCTATACCGGGGCCGGGGCGGTATTTTTGTCGTTTATCTTCTTTGCTTTGACCCCGGCTTTCGGGTTCCACACCGCCATCGCCACCCGCTTTGCCCGTCATATCAAATAGACTCGTTCTATCAACTCCATCAACGATCGCCTACGATTTGCCCATATGACTGACACACGCAAATCCATCCTGTTCAACGATGCCAAAGGCACCTTGAGCCCGCTCAACGACCTCCGCCCGTCCCACGCCATCCGCACCGGCGCGATGACCACCGCCGAGCGGCTCACCCACGCGTTCAATCTTGAGCCCGTCGGGATCGTTGTCCCCAACGCCATCAAAGAACTCGCCGCCGAACATTCAGGCGTTCCGGTCAACGAACCACCGGCTGAAACCGACGATCAAATCCTCATGATCAATGGCCGATGCCCACTGCCCATCGAAGCCATCGGCACGCTCAAAGTCGGCCAAGTCCTGATCGAAAAAGGCACCAGCGACATGGTCGCCGTCTGCCTCACCTCCAAGAATGTCGCCAAGCTTTTGTCAGGTGGCAACCCAGAGATGGAAACCGTCGAAGTCGATGACACCGTGCTGATGCGCTCGCCTTGGGACTGGCGTGCCTTCCGTGATCGTTGCCTGAATTATGACCTCAAGGCCATTGCCCAAGGCATGCGTAAGGTTGAAGAGCCCCCCACCGCCGTGATGATCCTCGGAGAACATGGCGTGGCCATCCACCCAGACGCTGAGGTCATGCCCGGAGTCATCCTCAACTCTGAACTGGGCCCCATCGTCATCGAAGAAAACGCGACGATCCGCCCCGGTTCAATCATCACAGGCCCGGCGTACATCGGACCGGGCACCACCGTCCTGGAACAATCCAACATCAAACCCAACACCGCCATCGGCCCGGTCTGCAAAGTCGCCGGCGAAATCGGCGGCACGATCTTCCAGGGCTACGCCAACAAAGCCCACGCCGGTCATCTCGGCGACAGTTGGATCGGCGAATGGGTTAATCTTGGGGCCGACACGACCAACTCAAATCTCCTCAACACCTACGCCGAGGTCAACGCGCGGGCCACCAAAGATTCCAAGATGCAAAAAACCGGCCAGACCTTCCTTGGTGTGACGATGGGCGACCACGCCAAGACCGCCATCGGCACCCGCATCATGACCGGCGCGATCGTCGGCACCGGCGTCATGTACGCCGCCAGCAACGCCATGTCAGGCACCATCGACGCCTTCGCCTGGATCACCGACGCCGGCGAAAAATCCTTCCGGCTCGGCAAGTTCGTTGACATTTCCATGTCCGTCATGGGCCGAAGAGGCATCACCCAATCGCAGGCGTACTCGCGGCGGCTGACCATCCTCCACGAACAGGTGACCGGCGTGAACTCAGGATTGAACTGGCCGGGGAAACCGATGGAGCATCTGGCAAACCAAACCGAGTCTTGATTCTTCCGGGTGCCACTACTCGCATTCTTATGCGCAGTAGTGTCTTAGAAGCACCTGCTTTACTGAATAGTAAAAAACACTACTGCGCCGAAGACGGCGAGTAGTGGCACCCTCATTCGTTGAATGCCGTCACAATACAAATTCATAGCCCATCCCCCCAATTCCCCCCCTATCCTCCGACTGTGAAAACACTCTACCTCATCGACGGCTTCGCCCAGTTCTTTCGCGCATACCACGCGATTCGCACACCCATGTCCTCGCCCGTCACCGGCGAACCCACCAACATGACCTACGGCTTCGTCGGCATGCTCCTCAAACTCCTCCGCAATGATGGCTCACACCTCCAATCCGACGGCAAGGTCAGCTACCTCGCCGTCGCACTCGATGTCGGAGGCGACCAAGGCACCTTCCGCACGCAAATGTATCCCGCATACAAGGCCAACCGCGACGCGCCGCCTGAGGACCTGATGCCACAGGTGGAGCGGGCTCTTGCGCTGCTCAAAGAAATCGGCGTGCCGGTGATTGGGTGCGAAGGGTTTGAGGCCGACGATGTGCTGGCGACCATCGCGACGGATTTTTCGAGCAAACACCCCGATGTCCGCGTCCGAATCATCAGCAAAGACAAAGACCTCAAACAACTTCTCGGCGAGGGCACGCCACCGACCGAGATGTACGATCTGCACAAAGATGAACTCATCACCGAAGCCACCTTGATGGACGATCTCGGCATCCGTCCTGACCAGATGATCGACTTGTTGACGCTCATGGGCGACACCGCCGACAACATCCCCGGCGTGATGGGCATCGGAATCAAGACCGCCGCCAAGTTGCTCGTTGAGTTTGGCGACCTCCCCGCCGTCCTCGCTGCTGCTGATGATGGCACCATCAAAGGCAAACGCCGCGAGAACTTGATTGCCAGTAAGGAACTGTTGCCACTGAGCAAAGACCTCGTCACGCTTCGGCATGATGTGCCGATTGAGCTTGATCTTGATGAAGCGGCCGTCGAGAAGATCGAACTCGACAAACTCATCCCCATCTGCAAAGAACTCGGCTTCAACCGTTATCAGGATGATCTCAAATCCATGCTTGGCTTAGAGACTGCAATAGAAGCACCAAAGAAAGAAGCCGCCGACTCTGGCATGGGCGGATTTGGATCGTTGTTTGATCAAGTTTCAACCGACTCGCCGACCATCAATGGCCACTACACCACCGTCCAAACCCAAGCCGACCTTGATGCCATGCTCAAAGAAATCAAGGGCGCCGAGTTGCTGGCCGTCGATACGGAGACGACCAACATCCGCCCCATGCTCGCCAAGCTTGCGGGCGTTTCGATCTCGAACAAAGCTGGTACCGGCTACTACATTCCGTGTCTTGCACCCGATGACGACGAACACCTTGATACTGAAACCGTTGTCGCCGCGCTCAAGCTGATTCTTGAGGATGATTCGATTGGCAAGGTTGGGCACAACTTGAAATACGACCTGACCGTTCTCCACAACGCCGGCATTGATTTGCGTGGCCATCTTCCAACAACCAACCACCCAACCGCAGGCGACACCATGATCGCCAGTTTCATCATCGACTCGTCGCGTTCAAGTCATTCGATGGACAACCTTGCACTCGCCTTCCTCGACCGCACCAACATCTCGATCAAAGATTTGATTGGCAAGGGCAAAAACCAGCGAACTTTCGATCAGGTTCCGCTGTCACAAGCCGGGCCATACGCTGCGGAGGATGCGGATGTGACGATCCAACTCAACGAGATTCTCAGTACACAACTCGCCAAAGAACCCACCCTCACCAATCTCTACCAAGACATCGAAATGCCCTTGGTCGATGTCCTGGCCACCCTTGAACGCAACGGCGTGATCGTCGACCGCGACGAACTCGGCAAGCAAGAACTCCGGATCCAGAAACGCATCGACGAACTCATCGAAGAGATCAATACCGAATCCAAAGAAGCCATTGGCCGAACCTTCGATCTCAACAGCCCCAAACAACTCTCCGCGGCCCTCTTCAACAAACCCGACTGTGAATCCGGCGACGAACCCGAAGGGCTCGGCATCAAGCCCGTCAAAAAAACCAAAACAGGATTCTCCACCGACGCCGAAGTCCTCGACAAACTCGCACTCGATCCCGACATCGAAACACCCATCCCAACGCTCATCCTCGAATACCGTCAACTCACCAAACTCGTTTCGACCTATCTCAAAGCGTTGGCCGAGGACATCAACCCAAGCACCAAACGCATCCACGCGAGTTTCCACCAGACCGGCACTTCGACTGGTCGGCTCAGTTCCTCCGATCCCAACCTCCAAAACATCCCCATCCGCTCTGACATCGGACGCGAAATCCGCAAGGCCTTCGTCGCCCCCCCAAAGTGTCAACTGATCACCGCCGACTATTCACAAATTGAACTCCGCATCCTGGCGCACCTTTCCCAAGACCCCGCCCTCATCGCCGCCTTTGAAGCCGGCGAAGACATCCACCAAGCCGTCGCCGCCCAAATCAACAATGTCCCGCTCGATCAAGTGACCAAAGAACAACGCTCCGGCGCAAAGATGGTCAACTTCGGAATCGTCTATGGCGTCACCCCCTACGGACTCGCCCGCCGCCTCAAAATCTCAAACACCGAGGCCGCGACCATCATCGACGACTACAAAACAAAATTCGCCAACATCACCTCCTTCCTCAACGAATGCGTCAGTTTCGCCCAGACCCATGGTTATGTCGAAACCATGATGGGCCGCCGCCGACCGATCAACAACATCGAAGAACGCAACCCACAACGCCGGGCTCTTGCCGAGCGCGTTGCCATCAACTCGGTCGTCCAGGGCTCAGCCGCCGATCTCATCAAGATCGCGATGATCGACCTCCACAACGACATCACCGCCGCCAAAGCCGGCACTCCACTCCATGACACGAAAATGATCCTCCAAATCCACGACGAACTCGTCTTTGAGACTCCAGACGACAAGGTGGAGGCCGCATTGCCCTTGATCATCGCCCGCATGGAGGACGCCATGAACCTCAAAGTGCCCCTCAAGGTCGACGCCCAAGTCTCCAAAGACTGGTTCGGCGGCAAATAATCTCCTGATTCCGGGTGCCACTACTCGCCGTCTTCGGCGCAGTAGTGTCTTTGAAAGACGATGACTATTGGCACCAACCAAGACACTACTGCGCATAAGAATGCGAGTAGTGGCACCCAATCATTCTCCTTTTTACAGACGCACTTGCACATGATCGGGTACACTTGTGTCGTGCCCCAATCAACCAACCAATCCTGGACCACCCGAGGCCTGCTCGCATGGATGAACAACGCGTTCGAAAAGAACGACCTCGACTCCCCACGCCGTATGGCCGAGATGCTCATGGCCCATGTCCTGGGCGTTGAACGACTCAAACTCTACATGGATCAAGACCGCCCCGCCTCACCACTGGAACGCGACCAACTCCGCGGGCTCGTCAAACGCGCCCTCGATCATGAACCCATCCAATACCTCGTCGGCGAAGAATCATTCTTTACGATGCGGTTCAAGGTTGATCCGCGCGTCCTCATCCCAAGGCCATCAACCCAAACCATCGTCGAAGAAGTCCTCCAACACGCCCGAAAGAATCCAGACGACAACACGCTCCGCGATTCCGACGCTGGTCGAGGCATTATGATCGCCGACATTTGTACGGGGAGCGGGTGCATCGCCGCGGCCCTTGCCAAGCACCTGCCCGGTGCTCGCATCATTGCAAGCGACATCTCCCAAGACGCCCTCGATTGTGCCAAAGAAAACATCGAACTCCACGACTTCATTGATCGCATCGAGCTTGTGCAAGGACACCTCCTCGAACCCATCGAAAACCACCCCGTCGCTGGCAGTGCCGGAGCGTTGCGATACCTCGTCAGCAACCCGCCTTATATTCCAGACTCTGAGTGGGAAGCCGTCGAAGCCAATGTCAAAAACCACGAGCCCACACTGGCACTCCGCGCAAAGGACGACGGCATGGAGTTTGTCTCGCCGCTCATCGAACGCGGCCCGGTGCTGCTTTCATCGGGCGGTTTGCTCCTGATCGAACTGGCATCAATCCGTGCCCCACAAGCACTCGACCTGGCAACCAACCACCCCGACCTCACCCAAGCCCACATCGCCAAAGACTCTGACGGGCTTGACCGCGTACTCATCGCCACTAAAATTTAATCTTTACGACTCATCCGGCACAAGTGCTTCACGCACCTGCGTCATCAAAAGCTCGATCTCAAAGGGCTTGAACAACACACTCTTGAGCCCCTCCTGCGATGCACGCACAATCGAGTGGTGCGGGTCATACCCAAAGCCGGTCATCAAAATCACCTGCGTTTCAGGATGACACCGACGCACGGCACTAAACACCTCGTACCCGTTCCGGTCTGGCATCTGAATATCCGACACCACCAAATCAAACGGCTCCCCATTCTGTGCTTTGATCTCTTCGAGAATTTCGATCGCCCGCGCCCCATCATTGACCACCGTCGTCTCGCATCCTCGATGGCTCAGCACATCCCCAATAATCTTTCTGATCTTCGGATTGTCATCGACCACCAACACCCGTTTGCCAATCAACGCCGGGTCCTGCTCACGCTGATTAAACGCACTGTCCACACCCAGCAAATTCTGAGGCCCTTCCGAAACGCACTTCACACGCTCCTTGATCGAAGCAACATCATTCAATATCCGATCAATATGTCGACTCGTCTCCGGATCCGCTTTCTGCTGATGTTCCTTGAGCCAATCGATCTCATGGATAATGTCATCGAGCGGCTCGTTGATTTCCCCCTCAAACCGACCCGAGACCGTCTGATTCGTCGCCGTCCGCTCAGTCACCAGCAACTGCAACATGTGCAACGCCATGGCTATATACCGACCAAAAATCTCAGCAAACTGCCGATCCTGATCGTCAAATGCTCCAGGTTGCTGCGACTCGATATCCATAATCCCGATGATCTTGTCCGACACCAACAAAGGCACCGTCAAACTCGATCGTGCCCCAGTCAATCCAGGAAGAAACATATCGTCATTCAGTGTGTCATAACAAATATAACTTTTCCCCGTCGCCGCCACCCGTCCAGAAATACCCGACCCCTCGGCCTCGAGATACAAATCCAAATCCTGAATCTCAACAGGCAACCCGGCTTGCATCACCAACTGCAAACGATTCGTTTTCTGATCCGTCAAAAATATCGCAAAGTGATCCGATCGCAACAACTCATGCGAATATTTGATGACCCGCTGCTCAAGCAGTTGCAGCCGTTCAATCGCATTGAGCTCTCGAATCTGATCCACATCCATCCGAACAAGCTCAAAGCCCGCCCGGTCAATCGCGTCCATTTTCTGTTTGGTCCGTTGGGCGATGGTCACATCGCGGACAATCGCCGCCACCCGTCCTGTATGGATCTCGTCCCCATCAATCCGAGCAATACCCGTGATGTACACATCAAAGGCCCGCACCCCTTCATCAGACTCAATCCGATGCTTGGTCACCATCGCCCCTCCAATGCCTCCAGCCCCCCCGGCCCCCATTCCATGCCCCGCATCATGCATCGACCCCGGAATCGCATCGGCCGCTTGGACACACAACGCATTGACCCGTCGACGAACGGTGCTGTCGAGCAAATCAAAGTATTCGTTGGACCAGAGCAACTCTCCCTCAGGATTGACAATACACACCCCTTCGCCGAGTGCTTTGAGCACCGCCGCCACGCTTGATTCATCGGGCTGGACGATGATCTCGTAGCGATCGCCGAGGGTTTCTTTGAGTTGGGCGGTTTCTTCTGGGGAAGCGCCAACGATCACGAGTTTGGGTTGTGTTTTGACCATCGAGAACTGCATGACTTTGAGCTGGATAGACGATTGTCCATATTGGGAAATACCT
>JALSHW010000320.1 GCA_026982035.1 Phycisphaerales bacterium
CCAGTGCCCGGACATTGGAAAGCTACGCGGGCGTTCAGGAATCTGGAGGGATGATTGAGGGGTCGATGGATACTCGGATTCTGATTGCACCTGGGTATGACTGGCGATGGGTCGATGGGATGGTGACGAATTTTCATTTGCCTCGATCGACGCTCATTGCGATGGTCGCCAGTATGCTCGATGTGCCTGGCGAGGTGAGCGGGATTGAGCGGATTCGGTCGATCTATGCCCATGCCATTGACGAGGGGTATCGTTTTTTCAGTTATGGGGACGCGATGTTGATCTTGCCATGAACTGGGGAATGGTTGGTGTGGTATGGTGCAATGGTGTCTATTCGGCGGTCGTTAATTTGTGCCCTTCTGGGCGTCGTTGAGACGATGAATAATCGAACCAATGGGGTTTGTTGATGGATGTACACACACTGATTGACGGGATCGAGCTTCGGCACATCGGGGGCGTTGGTGGTGTGGATGATCTGGGTGCCATTCGGGTGTGTGATCTGACCGAGGATTCTCGCACGGCGATGCCTGGCTCGTTGTTTGTGGCTCGACGGGGAGCGAAGGATCAGGGGGCTCGGTACATCAAGGAAGCCATCGACGCTGGGGCGGTGGTGGTGGTGACTGATGATCCCGATGCCCAGTTGCCCTGCCCGTGTCATGCAGCGATCTTGTATGCTCCGGATGCTGGATTGGTCGGGGCCCAACTTGCCGAGCGGTTTTATGGACATCCCAGCGAGCAACTGGCCATCGCTGGGATCACAGGCACCAACGGCAAAACAACCATCGCCCACCTGATCCAACAAATCATCAAACACGCGACCATCGACGGCAAGCGGGCCAAGTGCGGGTTGATCGGGACGGTCGTGGTCGATGATGGGCGTGAGCGTGGACGAGCAGCAATGACCACCCCACCGGCGATCGAACTGAGCCGAACACTGGCGACGATGGTCGAACATGGATGCCAAGCGTGCGCGATGGAAGTGTCGAGTCATGCGTTGGATCAGGGGCGAACCCATGCCATCAGCATCGACGCAGCGGGCTTTACGAATCTGACCGGCGATCATCTGGATTACCACAAAACCCTCGAGTCCTATACCCAAGCCAAAGCCCAGTTGTTTTCCAAACTCAAGCCCGGAGCCAGAGCCATCATCAACCTTGATGATCCGACTGGTCAGGTGATGATTGATGCGTGCGCCCAAGGCGTCGATGTGCTTGGGTGTTCGATGCAAGATTCCAATGCCCAGTGGTATGGTCAAGTGGCCCAGCGGTCACTCGATGGGATGTTGATTCGTGTGCAGTGCCCGCATGGGGTGTTTGAATCGTCGGTGCCGTTCTTTGGAGGGTACAACGCTTCCAATGTGGTGATGGCGTTGGGATTGTCTGATGTGGTGTTGGATCGGATTGGTCTTGAACCATCGGCTCGGCTGGATGTTTTTGAACGGGCCATGCCTGGTCTTGGGTTGCCGCGTGGCCGGCTTCAGCGGGTCGATACGCCTGAAGATGATGTCCGGGTGTTTGTTGACTTTGCCCATTCGGATGATTCGATCCGCAGTTGCCTTGGTGGGGTGCGTGAGGTGCTTCCGGCCGGGGCTTTGTTGTGGTGTGTCTTTGGGTGTGGGGGCGAGCGGGATCGGACCAAGCGGCCTCGGATGGGACAGGCGGCGTGCGACGGAGCAGACCGGGTCGTGCTGACGAGCGACAATCCAAGGAGTGAACAGCCATCGCAGATTGTCGACGATGTGTTGGCTGGGCTGGATGAATCTCAGCGGAGTAAGGTGGAGGTGCAGGTGGATCGAGCGATGGCGATTCGCTTTGCGATTGACCACGCGGCGGCTGGAGATGTGGTCGTCATTGCAGGCAAAGGCCATGAGCCCGAGCAGATCATGACCGATCGATGGGGACGGCTGGTGGTGCATGATTTTGATGATGTTCAACATGCCAAAGATGCGTTGGCTGATCGGCAGACACGCGATGGGGAAGATTCATGAACGGGCTGGATTTTGACACGATTGCATCGGCGACCGGTGGACGGTGGGTGATTGAGCCCGGAGCCGATGATCCTGCACCAGTTGGAGTGGCGATTGATACACGGGTGTTGCACCGGGGGCAGACATTCGTGGCCTTTGTCGGAGAGCGGGTCGATGGACATGGGTATCTGGACAAAGCCCAGGCCCTGCGGGCTGGGTTGTGCATTGTGACGCAGGTTGGCAAGGTGCCCGATGGCTTTGGTGTTCCGACGCTGGTGGTCGATGATCCAGTCAAGGCCATGACTGCGATGGCGACTTTGTGGCGATCCCTGCTCAAGGCAACCGTCATCGGCGTCACCGGCTCCAACGGCAAAACAACCACCACCCGGATGATCCATGCGGTGTTGAGCCAGTCCGGATCGAGTTGGGTGTCATCCAAGAGCCACAACAACGCCATTGGTGTTCCGATGTCGATCCTCAACGCGCCGCTGGATGCCGAGTATGTTATTTTTGAACTGGGCACTTCGAGCCCGGGGGAGATTCAGCAGCGGGCGGCGTTGGTGCAGCCAGACATTGCGATCATCACCAGCATCGGACGGGCCCACCTGGAAGAGCTCGACTCGATCCAAGGCGTCTGCACCGAAAAAGCAAGCATCCTGAAACACACCAATCGACTGGCCATCGTTCCGAGCGGTGTGTTGGACGATGTGATTCAAGAACTTGATTTGAAATGTTCCGTCGAACCGATGCGTCGTGATCGGATCGGCGTGGTTGAACTTGGTGAGCGATCTGTGGCCTTTGATTTTGACGGGTATCGGTTTTCGGTTCCGGTGCCCGGAGAGCACAATGCATCCAATGCCGCGATGGCGGTGCTGGTTGGGCGGGCGTGTGGGATGAACGATGCGGACATCGCCGTTGGGCTTGAACAGGCGACGCTTCCGGAGATGCGTTTGGATCGGGTGGAGATTCCGACCAGAACCGACCCGATTGTGGTGTACAACGATGCGTACAACGCCAATCCTGATTCCACGCGTGCGGCTTTGGCGTTCTTTGAATCGCTCCAAACCAAGGCCAACAAAGTCGTGATCCTCGGTGACATGCTCGAACTGGGCAAGGCAACCGATGCAGAACACGCATCGCTCCTGACGGATTTGAACTTGGGCGTCGGGGGCGTCAGGCGCATTGTGCTGGTTGGGCCGGCTTTGGCCAAGGCCGGTGGATCCAGGCCAAATGTTGAGATTTTTCCGGCGATTGATGACCACGCGATGACTGAAATCGCCCGGAGTATTGAGCCGGGGGCCGTGGTGTTGCTCAAGGGATCGCGGGGGATGGGTCTGGAGCGTTTGGTGTATATCCTCATCAATCGGCACACGCCGTTTGCTGGGCCCGGCCGGGGTCTGCGGGCTGAGGATACGAACGGATCATGATTTATATTCTTCTTGACATCCTGCGCAGTTGGCTTGTGGACCACAAGTTGTATGTGTATTTCAGGGTGTTGGATGAAATCCAGTTTCGCACGCTGATGGCTGCGGGGCTTTCGTTTGCAATCGTGGTGTTGATGGGCAAGCCGGTGATTCGGATGTTGATTCGGCTCAGGATTGGTGATGCTGGCGAAACCGACGCTGCTCTTTTGCGTGAACATGCCGCGACCAAAGCCAATGTGCCGACGATGGGCGGGATTTTGATTTGTGGCGCGATCTTTGTCTCGACCATGTTGCTGGCTGATATCCGCGTCAATGTGGTGTACTTGGGTTTGTTTACGCTGTTGTGGATGGCGGCGGTGGGGGGGGCCGATGATTATCTCAAGCTCACCGCGGCGAGCCGAGGATCGGGTCGGCAGGGGTTGTATTCGTGGGAGAAACTTGTTTTTCAACTTGGGCTTGGATTGATTGTCGGATTTTTTGTGTATCGCTATGGCGTTCAGATGTCTGATGGCGTGCAGGTTGATTCGATTGCCCATGTGTTGAATCTACCATTTCAGCGGACCTATGACCCGACGACCAAGTTCGCAGCCGACGGGTTAATCTACCTCGGGCTCCCGGTCTTCATGATTCTTTCGATGCTTGTGGTTGCTGGATTGTCCAATGCCGTCAACATCACCGATGGCATGGATGGTCTGGCGGCGGGCATCAGTGGTGTTGTGTGCTTTGCGTTGATTTTGTTGACGCTGGTTGCTGGTCAACTGAGTTCGTCGCAGTATTTGTATGTGCCCTATGTTCCGATGGCCGATGAACTGGCGGTGATGGCCGGGGCGATGTTTGGCGCGTGCCTGGGATTTTTATGGTGGAACTGCAAACCCGCACAAGTCTTTATGGGCGATACGGGTTCATTGGCATTGGGCGGAATGATCGGCTACATCGCGATCGTGATCCGGCAGGAATTTGTCGTGTTGCTGATGTGTGGCGTGTTTCTCTTTGAGATTCTGTCGGTGGTGCTTCAGGTCGGCTGGTTCAAATACACGCGAATCAAAACAGGCACCGGCAGACGCATCTTCCGCATCGCGCCCTATCACCATCATCTGCATCAGGGCGGATGGGCAGAAAATCAGGTCGTTGTTCGGCTGTGGTTGATTACGATTCTGCTGGTCGTCGTGGCGATGGCTTCACTGAAACTCCGGTGATCCTTCGATGAGCATCAACGGGAAGATCACAAAGAACTGGTCTTGGATTGCGCCATTGTCAGCCGGGTCGATGTGCAGTTGAAGCTTGACCGAGCGGTCTGGGAGATTCAGCCCAATGGCTTCATTGGGAGCATCGGTCGAGTCAAAGTGCTTGGTCCAGAGCGTCAAAGATTTTCCGGACGAATCGGTGGCGATGATCGAAACCCGGTTGTCGGTCCAAGGCCGCGACCATGAGTTGATGGACATGGTGAACCGTCGAGCCCCTTTGGGGAGTGTCCATGTCATTGAAATCGGGGATGTTATTTTCGCTCGCGTTCGTGTGGCGCCGACCCATCGTGATGACGAAAGCTCTGGAACTGGTGCCCATGAACGACCGCCGGTGGGGGTGATTGTGGCGGGTCTTTCCAACGCCAAGTCCATCAGGTACTGTCCTTCATGGAGTGGATCGACGGCGACCAGTTCGGAAGCCAACTCGGCAATCATGCCCAGAGAATCTTGTGAAGACAGCGTCGGGTCATCGAGTATGGGGTCATCGAGTATGGGGTCATCGAGTGTTGCGGTGAGTTCTCCGCTGGAGTTTGATGAGAACGCTTGAACCCTGAGCCGTTCATGGAGCGAAGTCAGCAGGTAAGTCCCGGGCGCATAGACAGGGGGGTTCTGAATTTGGATCGAATGGATTTGATCCATTTGGTAGGTTTGTAAATCGGTTTGTCCCGTGGGTGAGTTGATTTCAATCTCGACGGTGTGACCGATCTGGGTGATGAATCCGACCAAGAGGTCGTTGTTGTCCAGCCGGATTGCGTCGTCTTGTAGGAGCGGATCAAAGAGTCCGAGTCGGGGGGCGTGGCTTGGGTTGTTGCGCAGGCGGGAAATGGTTCGGATGCGGTCAAGCGGTATTTGGATCGTTCGTTGTCCATCGAGGCGCGTGCCGATGAGGGTTTCGGGATCGGTTGATGGGGCGACGACGAGGGCGAATCGTTGGCCATCGGTGAGTTCGACGAGGAGGGCTTGGTCGTGGTCGCTTGGACTGAGTTGGGGTGGGAGCATCCCGTTGTGTTCGATCCAGAGTCCAAAGAAACTGCCAGGCGTGAATCGAATGGGCATGCCTTGTTCGTCGGTGCCTGTGATTCCTAAGTTTGAGTCGGCTTGGTCAAGGTGGATCGAGGTGATGTTAAGGTCGTGGTCGAGTACATAGGCCCAGCCCTTGGATTGGCCGTGGGCGATCGAAGGCAGGATCATACAGGCAACGCAGATGGTGAGGAAGAATCGGGTCATTTCTGAAAGATCGGCAGATAACGCTTGGGCATCTGAAGAATAATCAAGGCCATGGATGTGCCATAGGTTCGGCCGGTGGACCGATCCTCCCACGCACCGTCTGGGAGTTGGGTTTCGATGAGTTCTTTGCGGATCGCAGGCCACCAGGTTGCCCAGTGTTCATCTCCAGCCATGAACATGGATTGAACGGCGTAGTACTGCCCATAGAAATAGTGGGATCGTGAGGCCGTGGTCGAGCCGGGTAGGGCGGCGCCCATCAGGTATTCAAGCCCGCGGTCGATCGAATCATCCGAATAAATCCCGGCGTAGTACAAACTCGCCACGCCCGCCGCCGAGCGAGGCCAGGCACTGGAGCCAGCGCTGGTCTGGTAGCGGAACCCGCCGTCGGGATTCTGGGCGCCATGAACATACTCAACAGCCCGGTCGATGGTGCCACTGGACACCTCGATCCCGGCGTTGCGTGCAGATCGCAGAGCCATGATCTGGCAGATCGTCACCGAAACATCGGCGTCGTATGGAACGGGGTTGTATCGCCAGCCGCCTTCTTCGTTTTGGGTTTGCTCGATCAGGCGCACGGCTTCGACGAGGGCTTCGTGAATCCGTGCGCTCAATGCGGTGTCGGCACCGCCTGGGGTCATGCCATAGATTTCGCCGAGGAACAGGGTGGCAAAGCCGTGGCCATACATCGGGCCATTGTTGGCTTGGGCGGCGATGAGCCCGTTTTCTTTGGTGGATTCAAGCACGAAGGTGAGCCCGCGCATGATCTGATCGCTGTAAGGCCCGCGCGATGCGGTGCTGCCATCGCCCATCATCGCGATGCACGCCAACGAAGTGATGGCAACATTCTTTCCGAATCGGCCTCCATCCCATGAGCCATCATCGCTCTGGGTGGTCGCCAGGAAGTTGAGCCCCTTGGCAATGGCGCGATCCAGTTCATCGGTGATCTCGGGGTCATTGATTGGCGGGGTGATTGGCGAGGTGACTGGCCGAGTGCTTGGCTGTCCCAGAGTCGCAACTGGCATGATTGCCAGCACACTCGACACGATGATGGTCTCGATGAGATTCATTCTTCATCCTCAGCGAGGGCTTTGTAGTATTGTTCGGTCAATCGGCGGTAGAGTTGGGAATAGGGTTCGTCGAGTCCTTGGCTCAGTGCATCGCGGAGCCGCTCGGGCAGGTGGCCCCATTTGGCGGTGGCGTTGTTGAGGTTGTTGGAACCCACTTCGGTCGATCCTGGCGGGGTTGATCCATCGGTTGGGTCGCCTGATCCAGATGATGGCGTGTTGCCTTGTTGTTGCTGTTGGTTGGGTTGTTGTTGCTGGCTTGATGAGGATGAAGACGATGAGCTGTCGCCGCCGGAGCTTTGGTTGTTCTGGGCTGATTCGATGATTTGATCAAGTTTGCGGAGGATGTCTTCTTGCATGCGTTGGGTGGTCAATCCAAAGTCACCAGCACCACCGACCCGATCGGCGGCCAAGCCCATCAATTCCACCGCATCAACGAAGGCCTCGCCCGCT
>JALSHW010000321.1 GCA_026982035.1 Phycisphaerales bacterium
AGCCCGAGTTCGTCGGCTTCGCGGGTGATGAGGGCTTGGACTTGTTTTTGGGCGTTTTCAGTGGCGTCGTTGATGGCGTCTTTGATGAGCGTGGTTGCCAGTTCACGGGTCTTTTCATCGACGGCCATGCCTGTAAGGAGTGCGGGATCAAGGGTGAGATCGATGAGTTTCATTTTGCCATTGACGATCGCTCGGCAGGCCCCGCCGCCGGCTTGGCCTTGGATTTGCATCGCGTCCATTTTGGATTTGATTCGTTCGCCGGCTTCTGCGAGTTGTTCTTTGTTTTTCATCAGCGAGCCGAGGGCTTGCATGGCTTTGAGTTTGTCGAGCATGGATGGGTCTTGCTTTCGGTTGTTATTTTCGTGGGTAGACCTGTTTGACGGTGCCGTTGAAGGTGTCAAGGACGGCTTTGACGAGTGGGTTATTGGCGGCTTCTTCCGGGGTCGGAAGATTCGATGGCGGGATGATCTGTTCAGAGGCCTTGACTGGTGGCGGAGTTGTCGGGATTGCTGGTGTTGGTGCTGGCTTTGCAAACTCCGGTCGTTTTGCAGGTGTTCGAGGTGATGGCGTGGCTTCATGCCGAACAGGTTGAGGTGCTGATGGACTTGGGGGCGACGGTCGGCTCTTTGTGGGGAGAGGAGCCGACGCCGCCCTTAGGTTTTTTTTGCGGGGGCTCCACTGGGAACAGCACCGGCTTGGACAAGTGCCGTGAGGTCGGCGATTTTTTCGGTCATGGCCAGTCGCACCATGCAGGCGTCGGTGAGGGCTCGCGGGGCCGGCGATGATTTGAGTGCTCGTTGGACCGATTCGCACAAGGCGATCATGTGGACGATTCCTGCGGCATCAAATTGCTTGGCCCGTTCAAACTCGGCTTGTTTGACATCATCGGAGAGTTCGACGAGATCGGTGTCGACGCCGCACGCGCCAAGGACCATGAGGTCGCGGAAGCGTTCTAAGAGTGTGGCGAGCATTTGTTCGGCGGCGATGCCTTTGCTGAGGAGTTGGCCGGTGGCTCGGAGGACGGTTGCGGGGTCGCCGCCTGCGATGGCGTCGATGAGCTGGCCCATGATTTGTCGGTCGGGGAGTCCCAAAAGTTCTTCGAGCAGGGCGACGGAGAGTGATTTTTCACCCGAGGCCATGAGTCGGTCGAGGAGTGAGAGTCCATCGCGCATCGAGCCATTGCCGAGCCGGGCGAGTGAATAGATCAACTCTTGATCGGCGGTGAAACCTTCTTGGTCGAGGACCGATGAGAGGTGGTCGGCGATGCGCGAGACGGGGATGTTTCGAAAGTCAAAGCGTTGGCAGCGTGACTGGATCGTGGCCGGGACTTTGTGAGATTCGGTGGTGCAGAGGATGAACTTGACATGCTCTGGCGGTTCTTCCATTGTTTTGAGCAGTGCGTTGAAGGCCTGCATTGAGAGCATGTGAACTTCGTCGATGATGTAGACTTTGTATCGACCTCGCATGGGTCGGTAGGCGGCGTTGGCGATGAGTTCGCGTGTGTGGTCGACCCCGGTGTTTGAGGCCGCGTCGATTTCGATGACATCGGTGTCTTGGCCGGCGAATACGGCTGCGGCGATGTCGTCTTTGTGTTCTGGGTTGTTGAGTTCGTTTGCGAAGATTCGGGCCATGGAGGTTTTGCCGACGCCTCTGGTGCCGGTAAAGAGGAAGGCGTGGTGAACCCGGTCTGAGGCGATGGCGGCGGCGAGTGTCTTGGCAATGGGTTCTTGCCCGATGACGGTATCGAAAGTGCGTGAACGGTGTTTACGAGCGAGTGCGGTGTAAGCCATGAGGGATGATAGGGGCCTGAGGAATCAGAGAAGGTATGGGAGAAATTGACCCGCCTTGGTTGACGCCCAGGACACCGGTGGCACCGGGCGACGGCTGCTTATGGCTGCTGCGGTCAAGCCCTGACCAGGTTCACAGGCCACCCGTGCATCGGGCCCGGGCGTCAACCAGAGCGGGTCTGGACGGGGATCGTAGGGGGGTGTTGCCAGAAATCCCACGCATCAATATTTCCATTGGCGCGAACAGGTAAATCTGGTATCATGGCTCCATGATCTGGACTGGACGACTTTCCAAAAAGGAGTTGGATGCGGGGACTCGGTTTCGGGCTGTGCATTCGAGTTTTTTGACCCGGGCTCTGAAGTTTGGGCTCCGCTGTCCACGGATTCCCGCCAAACGGGTTGATGAGGGAGGTTTTTCAGGGCTTCTTCAGATGCCAGAGCGTGAAAAAAGGGCCACCCTTTGGTGGCTGGCGGCGATGAATCGGATGGATCAACTCGATCAAAAACCACAACAGTCTCGATCTGGGAACAAATAAGAGGTTCTCATTGTTCAATCCGTGCAGTTGAAATGAAGACGGTTCAATGAATCGACCGATTGATTCTGTAGTAATTATGCGTTATTCTGCACTGATTGTACCCTGGGTCTCAAGTACTGGGTCCCAAATACCATTATCGGGGAATTCATGAGCGATACACCGAACACGCCTGACGACACAACCAAGCAGGATTCTGTTCCAGAATCCGCCCCGGCATCCGCAGAATCAACCGAATCGACTCCAGAGCATGTCACAGAGAGTTGTGCCAAAGCACCGTTGAATCCCAAATGGACCATCAAACTCAGCATCATCACTTTCTTTGTCATTGGCTTCGGGGGGTTGGGGCTCTATGACGCGGTGATCAAATACCCGGCTCGTGGTGAGCGGTTTGCCGACTGGGCCAAGTGGCAGTATCTTGATGCGGCCAAAGTCGCTGGTACCGAAGACTTCGGCGTCTTTGAACGCAAGACCAGTGTTGCCGATCCAGTCAAAGAACTCGCCCGGCTTCAGGATGATGAAACCAAACGACGCAATGCCAGTGATGCAGTGAATCAGTCATCGTCTCGCCGACTCCGGGCCAGCATGTACAACGCTCGGCTTGAATGGCTCAAAGCCCTCAAGATCGTCAGTTGGTTGACACCAGAACACACCACGATCGAAGATCCGGCTGAGGAACTCGAACAGTTGACCGCCAAGTGGACCTCAACGAATTCATTGCCCGAGCCACTCAAAAATTATGACATTCCATCGCAGTGGTTGATTATGATTTTGTGTTGGGGGATCGGTGGCTGGATGTTGCTCAACATCATCAAGGTGATTGGGCAGAAGTTCTCATGGGACGCCGAGACGATGACTTTGACGGTGCCTGGGCCGATTTCGATTACGCCTGAGCATCTCGAAGAGGTGGACAAGCGCAAGTGGGACAAGTTTATTGTGTTCCTCAAACTCAATGATTCTCACCCGACCCATGGGGGCAAGGAAATCAAGGTGGATACCTACCAGCACGCTTTGGTTGAGGACTGGATTTTGGCGATGGAAGCCAAGGCCTTGGGTTCCCAACAAGACGGGGAATGATCTGGCTGGTTCTGTCCATTGTGTTGGTGATTGTGATGGTGGGCATGATGCTCGTGGCGATCACGCTGCCTGGAATTTGGGTGATGGCCGCCAGCAGCGTGATTTTGGCGTTGTGGGTGCCTGAATATGTTGGATGGTGGACGGTCGGGGCGTTGTTTGGGATTGCGATCACTTCGGAATTGGTCGATTTCGTTGCTTCGGCGTTGGGGGTCAAACGGATGGGGGGCTCGCGGAGTGGGGCGATTGGATCGGTTATTGGAACACTCGTCGGGGCTATTCTGGGGACCTTTATGATCCCAATCCCGATCTTTGGATCGGTCGTTGGTGGGGTGATTGGCGCGGGGTTGGGGGCGTTCTTGGCTGAGCGGTCGATTGCCAATCGAACGATGAGGGAATCGCTCAGATCGGGTTCTGGGGCGGCGGCCGGTCGATTGGTGTCGATGGTGATCAAGCTGATGCTTGCTGGGGCCGCTTCGGCGGTGCTGGTGACGATGGTGGTGTACAACGGATTCTGATCCGAAGTCTTTTGATGGTCACTTGTCGATGAGCCGATATGGTGTATAGGGTGATTCCCACCCGATCCTCAGGAGAAACAGCCGGGTGTGGTCAATGCAATTGAGCATGCTTCCCTCGGCGACTACAGATGGCAGACAAAAGAGATACCAGTTCGTCGATCAAGTACTATGTACTCGATACCAATGTGTTATTGCACAATCCAAGTGCGATGTTTGTGTTTCAGGAGAACCACATTGTGATTCCGTATCCGGTGCTTGAAGAGCTGGACACGATGAAACGCCGAGAGGATGATGTGGGTCGCAATGCTCGCACAGCGATTCGGCAGCTTGATCGGTTGCGTGGGTTTGGCAAGTTGATTGATGGGGTGTCGCTTGAAAAACTCGGGGTGCAATCCAGCGGGGCGACGGGATGGCTCAGTATTGATGTGGAGGATCATTCCAGGCCTCCGATTTTGTCCAAGGACATGCCTGACAATCGGATCATTGCCGCGGCGTGGTCGTTGCATCGAGCCAACAACCGGGTGGTGTTTGTGTCCAAAGACTTGGCAGCACGCATCAAGGCCGATGCTCTTGGGATTCGGTCCGAAGATGTCCGCGACCAGCGGGTTGATGCGGATCGGTTGTATCAGGGGTACATGGAACTGGCGGTGGGTCGGGACATTATTGATGATTTGTATGCTGATCGGATGTTATCGCTTGAACGGCTTGAGCCGTATCTGAAGGTGGAGACCGACAGCGGGCAGGAATATACACGGGAAATCACGCCGAATCAGTATGTGATTTTGACCGATGCCCAGGACGAGACGCATTCGGGATTGTCGCGTCGGTTGACTGATACCGAGCATTTGATTCCGGTATCGGGGCAGCGCAAGCCGACCTTCGGGATCATGGCTCGCAATGTCCAACAAACCATGGCCATGGACATGCTTCTCGATGATGAAATCAAACTTGTCACGCTGCTGGGCAGTGCCGGGACTGGCAAGACGCTGCTGGCGATTGCTGCGGGGATGACCAAGGTGTTCCAAGAAGAGCGATTTGACAAGTTGTTGGTTGCTCGACCCATCATGCCGATGGGTCGGGACATCGGGTATTTGCCGGGGGACAAGGATGAGAAACTCGGCGCGTGGATGCAACCGATTTTTGATAACTTGTCGTACTTGCTTTCGACTCGGGGTTCACCGAACCAAGCGCCTGAGTCCAAGACCTCTGAACAGCGCATCGACAAGTTGGTTGCTGATGGTCGATTGGTGTTGGAGCCATTGACTTATATTCGTGGGCGGTCGATTCCGTTGCAGTTTATGATTGTCGATGAGGCCCAGAACCTGACGCCTCATGAGGTCAAGACGATCGTCTCGCGTGTTGGTGAGGGCACGAAGTTGGTTTTGACGGGGGACATTGGGCAGATTGACAATCCGTATTTGGATGAATCATCCAATGGATTGAGTTATGCTGTGGAGAAGATGCGTGGCTTGGGGATGGTTGGGCATGTGACTTTGGCCAAGACCGAGCGGTCCGAACTGGCATCGCTGGCGGCTTCGCGGCTTTGATGTAAGAAGCCGGAGTTGTGTGTTTAGGTTTGTCGGCTCAAGTATTGGATTCGACCAGTTTTTTGACACGGAACTGTTGGCGATCGAAGTATTGGCGCCATTGATCATCGGTTTCGCGGAGTTGTCCATTGCGGATGTAGCCGAGGATTTTCTGGTTGCCTTGTCCGAGCATTTCGGCACTTCGGACGATGCCTCGGAGTGCGGGGAGGTAGTTGGGGTCGCGGTCGAGGGATAACTCAAAGTGGGTGAAGGATTCGTTTCCCCAGCCGATGGTCTGGTAGGCGAGCCCGATGTTGTAGTCCGGGCGCGGATCGGATTGTTGGAGGTCTGATGCGATTTTGTATGCAGCGACCGCGTCGGCGTAGTTTTTTTGTTCCATGAGCAACTGACCCATGTTGTTCCAGACGGCGAAGATGGTGTTGTCCATCACAATGGATTCGCGGTATTTGGCAAGTGCTTTTTCGATTTCGCCGTTTTCGTGGAGTTGTGATGCTTCGCGGAAGAGTTCGATGGCTTGGGTTCGGGAGCGTTGTTGCTGGGCCTGGGCGGGATCGACGGCGTTTCTGGTTGGTTCGGGCCAACTTGGCTTGGGGCTTGAGCAGCCCGTCAGCATGATGGCTGTGAGTGAAAGAGCGATCGTCGATCGGTTCAAGAGTTGTGTGGGGCGATTGATGGGCATCTCAAATGACTCCTGTTCGATGCAACTGATGTATGCAACTGATTTTTATAGCTATTCAATGCGTTCATACCGGGTAAAGGTGACTTTGACAAGCCAACTCTTGGCGTTGAGGTTGATGGTGATCTCCCGAACCTGCAGTCCGGGGATTTGGTCTTGGGATCGTTGAATCCAGTTCAAGATTTTTTCAAGCGATGGATCGCGGACGGTGTATGGATAGGACATTAATCGAGCGGTCCCGACGAGTTGTGGACGGGTGTTTTTCGGGAGATTGAGGTCGTTTTCTAGGCCGACTTGCTTGCCGACGCGGGTGATCCGGGTCAAGATGTCGGGGATGGGGGCAAAGAGGTCGTCGCCGGTGGTCTGGGATTGGGCGGCTTGGAGTGCCTCGATCTGGGTCATCATTCGGTCAACACTCATCGCGGCGATCTGGTTGTTGACGAGTTTTTTGTTGGCCGAGGCGTTGTGTTTCCAAGCGATTGCCAGGAACAAGAGGGCCGCGACAAAGACGACGGCTCCAAAGACCACCAGGTGCACCGGACGGGACTGGCGTTCGTGCATGACCGCGCGGGAGGCGAGTTCATAGCGGTCGTCGGGGCTGAGTCGAGATTCGTTTGGGAGAGCGCTCATGATGAACTCCCGTTGTTCCAGACAGCCGAGAAGGTGGCCTCGATTTGATTGCCTCGTTTATTGAGTTGGGGGGTGGCTCGCCATTGGAGGTGGGAGCCATCGATGGCGCGGAGGGCTTCGTTGATTTGCTCGGCCAGTGCCAGATCGGCGGTGCGGACCTTGAGTTGGACCAGCGTGTGGGTGATTTGGATGGTGTCGATCTCGATGCCCGACATGCCAAGGATGAAGGAGATGGTGTCGAGTTCTTCAAGGATGGGCTTGGTGGGGGTGACTTGCATTGGACCTGTGCGTGCGACAAGGAGGTTGAGCCGTGCTTGGAGTTCGGCTGTTGGGAGGCGTAGGTCGGTGATGGGTGGCTGGAGTTTCATGATTTGCTGAACCATGCTCGAGCGGGTGGTTTTGGCTTGGCGTTGGGTTTCAGAGCCCTGTCCATAGAGGGTGATGGCTATCCAACCCACCGCCGCTCCGGCGATGACCAAAGCCACCCCAGCCCAGCGGTACATCGAGCGGTGTGAGCGTCCTGGTCGATTGGTCAGTTTGTTGCCACTGGCGTTGTTGCCCGTTGGGATGCTGTCTGAGTTTTCAGAA